>NZ_LZKH01000171.1:0-49048 GCF_001672745.1 Mycobacterium sp. E1386 | reverse complement strand
CCGCCCACAACACCTACGCCGACGACGGCGCCATGATCGACAAGGGCGTCGCCTTCGCCTCCAGCCACCTCGACGCGAGTGGGCCGGCGAACGCGCCAGCGGTCAGGCCCTTCGGGGGCTGAGCGACCGCTCGGCTAGCGGCTCGTGTAGCCAGAGAATGACTTTCGTCTCTGGTGCACGGCGGCCGGTCGGGTGTCAGCTTGGTGGATGGTGCTCGATAACCGCTCGGTAGGGCGCGCGCTGGGTCGCGGCCTGGTAGGCGTAATGCTGGTGGCGCTGGTCTGGCTGGTGTTGGTGCCCAGAGTCTTCCGGCGACACCGCGACCTCATGCTCAAGGTCGGCCCGTTCCGGGGATTTCTGAGGAGGTACAACGACGCGACCCGCAAGATCTCCGGAACGAAGCGGTCGTCATGGGCACTGCTGACCCACGTTGGGCGCCGCAGCGGGCGCGTCTATCAGACGTCGCTCGGCGCGATCCCGTATCGCGACGGCTTTCTTTTGCCGTTGGGGTACGGCCCGCACACCGACTGGTACCGCAACCTGATGGCCGCGGGAGCATGCACGCTGGCCTACAAGGGCCAGGCCTATTGGCTCGAGCGCCCCGAGCTCGTCTCCTGCCCGGATGTGATGCGCGCCTGGCCGGCGAGGTCCCGAATCCTGCTGCAACTGGCCGGGATCCACGACTTCGTGTGGCTGCACCTAAGCCGCGAGCAGCGAGCGGAGTCCGCTCCCCTGGCTTCTCAGGTGGACCACGCGGCCAACTGAGGGCGGACCCCTAGGTCGGTTTGGCGTTCAGGTACGCGACGATCCCCTGCGTGACGGCGGCGGCGTATCTCGCCCGGCCGTCGGGGCTTTGCATCCGTGCGGCGTCGTCGGCGTTCTTCATGTTGCCGAGTTCGACGAGAATCGCCGGGTACTGGGCGAGGTTGAGCCCCGCAAGGTCGTCCCGGCCGTACAGTCCGCCCGAGCCGATGTAGTTGGCCGGCTGAAAACCGGCCTGCACCAAGGCGTCCCGCATCGTGTTGGCCAGCTGGACGGCGGGACCGGCCTGCACCTCGTTCAAGGGCGGGCTCGAGTAGTTCACGTGGAAGCCGCTGCCGGACGCGGGTCCGCCGTCCGCGTGGATGCTCACGATCGCGTCGGGGCGCATCGCGTTGGCCGCCGCCGCGCGCTGGTCCACGCAGGGGCCGACCGAACTGTCGTCGCCGCGCGACAGTTGGGTGCGCACGCCCATCCCGTTGAGCGACTCGTTGATCAGCGCCACCACCGCCCAGGTGAACGCATGCTCGGGATAGCCGTCGTTGGTGGCGGCACCGGACGTCTGGCAGGCCTTGGTGCCGCCGCGGCCGTTCGGCACCTGCTGGTTGATCGACGCGTCGTTCACGGCGTTGTGGCCCGGGTCGAGGAAGACGGCCGATCCGGAGACACCGGCGGCGGCGCGCGGGGCGGTGACCAGCCCGGCGCCGAGCAGCACCGGTGCGAATCTCAGCACGTCGCGCCGCGAAACGGATCCCGGACTCACCGCGCGATGGTAACAATCACACGTCGGTCAACGCCCGGGCCGCGGCGCGGAACATGGTCTGCTTGATCGCGCCGAGCGTGCCGGGGTCCTTGCCGCCCAGCGGGCGCAGCAGGTCGGTCGCCGCCGCGGTCACCTCGCCCTCGGCGGCGGTCGCATCGACGATGCCGAATTCGGCGGCCTCTTCCCCACCGAACCGCCGCCCGGTCGTCATCGAGGCCACCGCGGCGCGCGGCGTGAGCTTGGCCTGGATCAGCGCGGCCATGCCGTCGGTGAATGGAATCCGGATGTCGACCTCGGGGAAGCAGAAGAACCCTCGGTCGGCGCGCATCACCCGCACGTCGTGGGCCATGGCGAGCATGGCGCCGGCGCCGAAGGCGTGTCCGGTCACCGCGGCGGCGGTCGGCATCGGGAAGGTGAGGACGCGGGCCAGCAGGGCCTGCACCCGCCCGACGTACGCCTGGGTCTGCTCGGCGTGGGCGCCCAGCCAGTCCAGATCCAGCCCGTTGGTGTAGAACTTGCCCCCGGCGGCGGTCACCAGTCCCTGGGCGCCGGCCTGCTGGATTTCGTCGAGCTGCTCGTTGATCGCGTCGAGAAACTCTGGGGAGAACCGATTCTCGTCCTCGCCGAGATGGAGCACCGCGATCTTGTCGTCCCAGCTGAATGTCGGTGTCATGTCGTGTCCCTTTCCCTGGATTTGCGCCGGGGCTCCCCGACGTCGAGCACGGCGCGGACCGCGGCGCGCAGCCGCTCCCGGGCCTCGGCATCTTGGATCCTGTTGCGACGCAAGAGGATCGCGGTCGGCAGATCGACGATGCAGGTGGTGATGAGGTCGACGGCCGCCGCGTCCTTGCGGTCCCACAGACGGCGGGCCAGCCGGATCATCGACTCCACCAGCAGCCGGTCCAGGTCGCGCAGCTGCGTCGCGAGGTCGGGCGGCGTCTGCGGGCCCAGCAGCTCGTCGCGGCGCACGGTGAGCAGCAGCTGTGACGACTCCGGGTAGCTTTCGGCGAAGACGGCGGGCGCCTCGGCCGCCGCCACCACGGCGGCAACACCATCCCCCTCGGGGGCGGCGTCGATCAATTCGCCTTGCGCGCTGAGGAATCGGTGTCCGGCCCGCAGCCAGGCGCGTCCGACGAGTCCCGCCCGCGAACCGAACGTGTGGTACAGGGCGCCGTTGGAGACGCCGATCGCGTCGCTGACCGCTCGTATCGTGACCGACGCCGGGCCGGACCGCACCGCCAACCGCTCGACGGCGTCCAGGATCTGGTCCTGGTCGTGAACCCTGGGGCGCGGCATTCCCACATAGTAACAGAGCAGTCGCTCTGTTACTGACCGCGGCCAGTTCACGCGATCGCAGCAACCTCTTAACGCGAACCCGTTTGACGGCGAGGCCCGGTCGGGAACCCCCTGCTCATGGGTAAGGTCACTCAGGTCAACGAAGAGATGCTGTTGGCGGACATCGAGCGGCAACTGATCGACGAGTTCCCGCAGATCCCGTCGGAGGTCGTCGACGCCGTCATCCGCGAAGAGCGTGCCCGGTTCACGCACAGCCGCGTCCGCGAATTCGTTCCGTTGTTCGTGGAGAAGCACACCCGTGAGCAACTGCGCGCACGGTCCAACTAAGGAAGCCTCTATCGGCAGGATGTCGGCTTTCCGCCCCAAACGAGCGGGCCTGCGCCTACGCTCAGCAAATGATCAGGCAGGTGCTCGTCATCGGCGCGGTGGTCGCGGCATTTGCCGCGACGCCGGTGCCCGCACGCGCCGACACCCTGAACTTTCAATCCCCGTCCGGGAACATCTACTGCGTCCTCGACAGCCCCGGTGTCGCGTGCGACATCAGCGACTTCGACTACCAGCCACCGCCACCCCCGGAGTGCGGCAAACACCTCGCCTGGGGCAATCGCTTCGTCCTCACCCAGGGTCAACCGGCCGCGATCCATTGTCACGGCGACACCCTGCGCGTCGCCGGCGAGCCGACGCTCGACTACGGCCAGTCCAGGTCAGCCGGGACGCTCACCTGCGACAGCGAGCCGTCGGGCATGAGATGCACCGACACCAGCACCGGGCATTACTTCCGGGTGTCGCGGGATTCCTACGAGCTGGGCTGAGAGCCGTTCTGCTCGAACCCCTTACGTGACCGTACAAAATAGTATGGTACGGTCGTCGCCATGTCCGCGGTCGACGTTTCCCCGACGTACGGCATCACCGACGACTTCGTCGCCCGGCTCGCCGAGCGCGCCGACGAGGCCGAGCGGCTGCGCCGGCTGCCCGCGGCGACGGTCAGCGAGTTCCGGGACACCGAGCTGTTTCGGCTGTTGCTGCCGGCGCGGTTCGGCGGTTTGCAGGCGTCGTTTCCCGAACTGCTGGAACCGATTCGGCGGATGGCGCACGGGTGCGCGTCCAGCGCGTGGACGCTCGGCTTCTACGCCCTGCACAACTGGATGCTGTCGCTGTTCGACATGCGGGTGCAGGAAGAGGTGTTCGCCTCGGGTCCGGTGCTCGCGCCGGCTCCCCTGGCCCCGACCGGCCGCGGCGTCCCGGCCGAGGGTGGGGTGCGCCTGACGGGCCGCTGGTCGTGGGCCACCGGCGCGATGGACGCGGACTGGGTGATGGTCGGGGCGCTGATCGAGCGGCCGGACCGCATCGATCCGGCGCTGGTGGTGGTGCCCGCCGACCAGGTCGAGGTTGTCGACACCTGGCACACCGCCGGCATGCGGGGCACCGGTTCCCACGACGTCATCCTCACCGACGTCCTCGTCCCGGAGCACCGCATGGTCGCCGTGGCCGACATCTACGGCGGAACGGCGCCCGGGGCGACGGCGCACGGAGTGCCGACGTATCGGTGGCCGATGGTCCCCGCGCTCGCGCTGGTGGCGTCGATGCCGGTGCTCGGCGCGGCCGAACGGGTGACCGAACTGTTCGCCGAACGGCTGGGCGGGCGCGTCCTGGCGTACAGCGGTGCGGCGCAAAGGGATCAACCCGCCGCCCAAATCCGGCTGGCGAGCGCGCGGGTGCGGTTGTGGGCGTTAAGGGCGCTGGTCGACGAGACCGCCGACGGCATCGACCGGATGGTGGCCGCCGGTGAGCGGGTGCACCGAGCGGTGCGGGCCGAGGCGCGGCTGGCGGCCGCCCACACGGTGCACGAGAGCCGGGCGATTATCGCCGATCTGCTGGACGCCTCCGGGGCCAGCGCGCAGTTCCTGTCCAATCCGCTGCAGCGTTTCAAGCGCGACGTGGACATCGCCGCCGGGCACGTCGTGTTCGACTACGACGTGAGCCGGGAGTTGGCCGGGGCGTTGGCGATTGGGGCAAAGATCTCTCCGATCGCGATGGTCTAGTCCTTGAGCATCAGCTCGAGGAACCGTTCCCGCTGGGCGATCCGCTGCGCCTGCTGGGCCGAGCCGGCCAGGTGCAGCAGCCCGATGCCGGCGGCGAACGTCAGCTCGGCGCGCAGCTTGGCGTCCTCGGGGCCGAAGCCGTAGTCGCTGTACGCCTTGGTGACGGAGCGCAGCAGGCGCCGGTCGGCCGCGCGGATGTTGGCGGCGGCGGACGGGTCGGTGCGGGCCCATTCGCGCATCGCGCGTTCCAGCGTCCAATGCCCCGGGCTGGTCAGGGCGGTCATCATGGCGGACAGGCGTTCTCGCGGGGGCAGGGCGTCGAGTTCGGCCAGCGACTGCCGGTCCTTTTCCAGGAAGGTGTTCCACGAGCCGACCAGGGCGGCCCGATAGCTGTCCATGTCCTTGAAGTGCCAGTAGAAGCTGCCGCGGGTGACGCCCGCCTGCTGGCAGAGGCGCTCGATCTTCAGTGCGCGCACCCCCTGCTCGGCGAGCAGCGTGTAGCCGGCCTGCAGCCAGTCCTCGACTGTCAGGCGAGGGGGCGAGGGCTTGCGTGCGGCCACATCGTGCAAGGTTACGGGTGGACGCGGCCCAGGTGGGCGAGGTGCGCCCGTACGCGCGGCGCCGACCGCTCCTCGTCCTTGGTGAATTCCTCCCGAACACGCGGCTAACCGGGAGGTCCGGCTACGACGCGGGTGTAATGTCCGGGTTTGCTAGCCGACAAATTCCTGTTAACTCTTGGCCCGGTGCTGGCCGGCCGAAGGACCAGGGGGTGCCGTGACCGAGGTGTCCGACCTGTCGGCGACGACCGCCAACGACGATGTCATGGTGTCGTTGCAGGACGAGTCCCTGCTGTTGGGCGGTGACCCCGCCGCGGTCGAGTCCTATCTGGCCCGGCTGCGCGCGACCGCCGGCCACGCCATGCGGGTCGCCGGCATCGACAGCGCCTCGCTCGCGAACGCGGCGATCGCCGGGCTGGCTTCGTTCCTGGCCGACTCGGGCAAGTACGTGCAGTTGCATCGCGACACCGTGGACGCGTTGAGGGAAGGCAACCTCGTTCCCCTCAGCGACGGCGTCTTCCGGCTGACGACGGGCGTCGATGCCGGCGAGCTTCTGGCGCAGCTGCAATGGCGACCGGAGCTGCTCGGCCCCGAGGTGATGCTGTCGGCGCAGATGATCGCGGTGCAGATGGCGTTGAAGTCCGCGGTCGCCGAGGTGGAGGACGCCGTCCGTCGGGTGGAGGACAAGGTCGAATCGGTGCTCGAAGTCGCCCGGGCGCAGCGCGCCGGCGACGTGCTGGGCACCAGCCTGACGATCTCGCGGATGGTCGACTCGTTGGACAAGTACGGGTCGCTGCCCGACGCGTACTGGGAGTCGGTGGCCGCGCTGGGGCCGGCGCTCAACGTCACCGTCGAGCAGCTGCGCAACCACGTCAGCCGCATCCTGGCGTCGTTCGATCACACCATGGGTGTGCAGCAGCGCGCCGGGAAGCTGCGAAATGCCATCAGCGAGAACCGGCTTGGCGACACCCTGAGCCTGCTGGTGATCGCGGAGGAGGCGCTGCACAAGTGGCAGCGGCTGAACCTCGCGCGCATCGAGGCGAAGGAGCCCGAGCAGCTGCTGCGGGCGATCGACGAGGCGCGCGAGCTCGTCGACCATCATCTGCGTGAAGACCTCGACGTCTACCGGAGCGCGAAGGAAGTCCTCGACCGGTTCGGGAAGTCTAAGGCGGTTGACGGCTTCCGGTTCTGGGCGGTACGAGAGCTGGCCAAGCAGCGCGGCGCCCTGCGCGACGAGCTCGACCAGTTTGCGAAGGCCCGCCAGCACCAGGTCGAGACCTGGGAGGACTTCCACATCCCGAGCGTGCTCGACGCCGCCCTGGCCACCCTGGAAGCCGTCGGAAGCGTTACGGGCCGTGTTTTCGTGACCGTCGGCCGCGGCGTCGTCTACTTGGGCGGGCAGGTCGTTGGGCCGTTCCGGGGACGTAGTGACGACGGCTCTCCGGCCAGCAGCTCTGGACTTGAGGAACACCAGCCGGCGTGCTGATTCAGCGGTGGCGCCGCGGACTGGTTGCGGCGCAACGGAGGTCGGCGTGATCGATTTGGGACTGTCGGGCAAGCGTGCGGTGGTGTCGGGCGCGGGCTACATCCCCGAGCGCGCGGGCCACGGCTGGTTCACGTCATTGGCGCTGGCCGAAGCGGGCGCCTCGGTGGCCTGCATCGACATCGACGAGCAGCGCGCGGAGCAAGTTGCCGGCGAGATCGTCAGCCGGGGCGGCATTGCCATCCCGATCGTCGCCGACATGACCGACCCCGTGCAGGTCGGCCGGGCGATCGACGACGCCGTCGCGGCGCTGGGCGGTATCGACGTGTGCGTCGACATCATCGGTGGCGCCACCTGGTCCAAGGTCGAGGACTTCACCACCCAATTGTGGGACACGGCAATCCATTACAACCTGACCCAGGTGTTCTATCTTTTTCAGGCCGCGGCCAGGTACATGATCGGCCAGGGCAGCGGTGGATCGCTGGTGGCGATCGCGTCGGTCGACGGCATTGCCTCGGCGACCTACCATGCCGCTTATGGCGCCGCCAAGGCCGGCGTCATCTCTCTGGTCAAGACCTTCGCAGACGAACTGGGGCGCTACGGCATTCGTGCCAACGCGGTCGCGCCGGGCAATGTGGGCTCGGGCAACGAGGACCAGCCGCCGAATGAGTACAACGCCAACGGCATCAATCCGCTGGCGGCGCCCCGCGCGCATGACATCGCCAACGCGGCGTTATTCCTGTCCTCCGAGCTGGCCGCCCGCATCACCGGCCAGACCCTCGTCGTCGACGGCGGTGCCACCATTCGGCAGCTGTGGGGGCTGGGCGAGTCGATGATCCCTTCGGACCCGGACGATGCGCTGCCGGACTTCATGCGGTCCGGGCCGTCGGGCGCCTAGCGCTGGTGGATGAGCGGCAGGCCGGGCACCGAGCTTCTGCCCTTGAGGACGTATGGCGTCGTGATCGAGCCGATGTAGATGTCGCGCATATCCTGCCCGCCCCAGGCGATGCTGGTCGGGCCGTTTAGGAGCGCGCCGTCCGGGTCTTCGATCACGGTTGTCGCCCGGCCGTCCGGGCTGATCGCGACGATCTTGTTGGCCAAAACAAGTGTGACCCAGAGGTTTCCCTCGGCGTCGAACGCGCATCCGTCGGCCATTCCCCACCGGCGGCCCACCTCCGGGTCGGCCATTAGGCGGGCGGCGTCGGGGCCGTACTCGTCGGGCCGCCGGTCGCCCAGCGATGGGCCGAATCGTTCTTGGGGGCCGAGTGTTTCGCCCTCGATGGGAAAGCGCACCACGTCGGCGGCTAGCGTGCGGACCACGTACAGGTGGTCCTCGTCGCGATCCAGCGCCATGCAGTTGGGGAAGTTCACCGCATCGGCGACCACTCGCGCCGATTGGCGGTCCGGTGCGACTCGAAAGATGAACCCATCAGCGGTGCCCATCGCGATGGTGTCCATCAGATCTTCTGCCATCGTGCTTACCGAACACCACAGCGCGCCAACGGAATCCACCAGAACGAAGTTCAACCATCGCAGCGGGCGTCCCTCGAGTTGGTCGCTCAGCACCGCCTTGATCGCGCCGGTCACCGGGTCGAGATCCTGCAGGACGCCCAAGCCCCAATTGGCGATCAGGAAGTGGCTGTCGCGGTCGAGCGCGATCCCGTTCGGCTCGCCGCCCGCCAGACCGATGTGCCGAACGGTCTGCTCATCGACGAGCTCTGCGACAGCTGAGGCCTTGTCGGAGGCGAACACCCGACCATCGCCGGCCACGATGACGTGTTCCGGGCGTCCCACGCCACGCCCCACTGCGTTGGTAACCTCGATGGTGGTCTCACCCGTTTCGCTCATCGACGCCCTTTATAGACTTGTCACAATCCCTGCTAACCCAACTCTTGGCCCGAGTCGCTTACGTTCTGCGTGCCTGAGTGGTAGTTCTCGGGAGCGCATGTGTGACCAGGCTCAGTCGTCCGCATCACCGCGGGCTGGCTTATTAGAAATCGCACATTACTTGGCAAGGCAATGGAGTACCAGACACAGCCTCAAGATTTCGCCATCGCGTGTGGCTGGGTTGCGGCTGCCTGACGAGCTCGTTGGCGTTTCGTTGGCGGAGCGGATCCCGCGCTTGCACCATCGAGGCGCGCGCTGCTTGCAGCGTGAGCATTCGTGGCCTGCCTAAGTTCATCGAGACCACTCAAGCCATCCTCGAGACCCTTGACCGGGTCACGGCGGTCAAGGGTCGGATCGGAAGCATAGACGCGTACCAGCCAAGCCCCACTGCCGCATTGACCCTAGGACCTCACCGCCTGCGTCCGTAAGCTTGGGATATGGCGCACTCAGACCCGGTCAAAGACTACTTGCATGCAATCGACCGGCTGAGCGAGCTGAGTTCGGCGGTGGCTGGGCAGCGATCGCAGGAGGAGGTACTCGACGCGATCGTCGGCCTTCGCCTCGCCGTCATCCGCGCCTATGGCGGAAGGCGTCCACGCCATCGGCACGGAGAAGGGGCCCGCGGCCTCATTCTCAAATACCTCCTAGACCATCTCGGCGAGTTTGTCTACGGCGACGAGCTTGCAGCGATCTCCGGCATCGGAGAGTGGGCGCGCCGTGTTCGCGAGCTACGTGTCGAGGAAGGCTACGACATCGAAGAGGAAGCTGGCCGGTACCGGCTTCGTTCCCGCGATCCCGACCTCAAGAGTCGCGAAAGGTGGCGAACGGTGACGGCCCTCCGGGACGCTCCCGGTGAGGCAATCGATCGCGTTCGGTTACTTTTCGGAGAACTACCGGCGCAGGTCGTCAACGTTGAAGAACTTGATCGCGTCGCTCACTCGAAAGACGGCGTTCGTCTTGCCAGAGAGCTGCGAGAGAACGAGCTGCTTCCCGTCGAATGTTCGGCCGACGCGCCGGATTTGCAGGCGGGTCAGTATCGATTAGCGTCCATATACGAGCGCGACCACCTGGACAGTTCGCAAAGCCTCTTCCCGGAGGACACACGGCGTCAGGTCTTTTCGCGCGACCGATATACATGCTGGGCCTGCCATAAAGACCGCTACACTGCAGAGCACGTCGCTGAAAGTCCGTTCTTCCTAGTCGTTCGGCACCTCGACGTGCCCCCCGAACGGCTGTCGGAAATCTCCATCGACCGTCTCTCGGATTTGACGCGGCTTGCGACGTTCTGCAACCGTTGTGCTGCGAGAGTGGGGAACGCATGATTCTGGGGCACGATCGCATCCCAAGCTATTTCTTGGAACCGCTGGCGCGTCTAGAGATCCGTCCAGCGAGCAGCGTCCTCCCGCATGAGCTCCACGGCTTTTTCAAAGTAACCGGGCGTCGTACCGTCATCGCCGACCAATAGCACTCTATCTAAGAGCAAATTGCCCCTCTCGCACGAGGTCTCCGAAACCAGTGAGCAACCATGGCAAGCCGCTAGGTTCATGCTGCCAAGACCCTGCCCACGGCTCTCCCTGCATAAGGGGTCCGATGAGCACCACGCGGAATGTTCCAAAGCCGCAGATAGTGTTCGGGCAAGTCGGGGTGCCTCGCCTTGGCGGACAAGGCCTCCCAGCGTCCCTTCCGAATCGCCGGCGGCTGTATAGATGAGGACACCGCTTTGCGACGAAGGTCCAGTCGAGGCATAAACCCGCTCGCGCAGGGACGCGGCGGAGTACCCGCAAGAAAACGCCAGTTGCCTCATCAGAATGTGGGCAAGGGTGTGCAAGAGCACTAAACGCGGGGTTGCCTCTGGAAATCGCGATCCGATCAGCGAATCGCGACGCCGTCGTTCGATTTCGCGCACTCGCACGATGACCGACTCGCGGGCCTCCCACTCGACGAGGCGCGGTTCTTTCAGTGTCAGGAGAATTCCTTCGCCGAAGGATTCGACCGCGGGAAGCCACCTACTACGGCCTCGCGGGCCGAGGTCGACGTCGACGAGGTCAGCCGCAAGGTCGTAGCGTCGAAATCCATGTAGTACCCGCACTTCTCGAAGGCGATGCGCCAATACAACGTCCCCGATGAGATCCGCTAGCGCCAGCGTGGAACGGTTGGCTGTGCCAGCCAAGAATGGCGCGACTGACACATTGAAAGTCGGCGTGCCTGTCGGCTCGCCTGGGTTGTCGATCGCCTGCTGAAATGCCGTCCACTCGTCTGCGAGAAGCCCCTCACGCGCGGCCATTACCTCGTCGTCCTGGCCGGTGCTCGATACAGCAACCCTGAGGACCAGCTCCGGGGCGACGCCGAGATCTTCGGCGATAAGTCCGATGAGGACTTCCGCGCGCGGCCCAGTTGGCGCCGACCGCACATCCTCGAAATTCCGGTGCTGACGGATCTCCGCCTCTACGTCGCGAACCGGCACAGTTGGTTCTGGGATGTCCAACGCCGTTGTCGTCTCGCTAATGGTCACATTGGTTGCACCACGCTGCAGTACCTCGACGCGTTCGTCGCACCCGGCGGCGTTGTAAGCCTGCCAAGGCTGGGTCCCGCTGCAGCGAAAACCGATCCTTTGCAAGGATTGCCGCGAGGTGAGGTCACCTAGATCCCGGCTGGCCGAGCACGTTGCGCATCGAACTATGAGGCTGGCCAAACCCTCCGTGCCGCCGCCTCGAGTCTGAAATAGCAGATCCTCCTCGCGGCAGCGCTCTTGGTCTTCTCCCTCTGGCTCTGAATGTGCCCATCGGACCCAGGGAACGTCCATGGCGTGACCGTATTGGGTGCCGATCGCGATGAATCGCATCGGGACCATTGGCCCCCCGCAATGCCGGCAACGCGGTGGCTCACCCGTCTCGTCACGCGGGGTCATGCGGTGCATGCGACGGCAGTTTTGGCAAAAAAGCCAGGATGGAAAGCGCTTATAAGGTAGACCCGGAGTCCGCGTTGATGGCCACGACGGCACGCTGGGCGGCGTTCTCAGCTCGGACACGCCCAGACTGCGTTCCAGACGCGGCGACCTAATTATGGTCGTACGTTCGATGGACCACTGACTGATGTCTGCCGCCATCAACGACTCACCCTCGACGTCAAGGATCGCGCCTACCCCGAATGGGCTGATCGTCTGGCTCAGCCGGGTTTTTCTCACAACGATTCCCCGATCGCAATAACGCGGACCGACCTATCAACGGATCGCATCGAGTGCATCGTCTGCCAGCCGTCCTTTCGCTCGCCGAAGTCTCGCAGTAGTGCGGGGTAGTCGCTGTCGCTGCTTTGGTAACGCAACGGCGTTCCCGTTGCATCCGCCTCACGCGCGCGTCGTTCCCATTCAGCGACGAGCCGTCGCAGTTCGACCTCAGCCTGGGCCCGAGATTCCGGTTCTGCTTTCTCGACTGCGCTCAGAAGGATCTCCACGGCTCGTCGAACGCTTCGGTCCTCGGCCCTGAATCTCCCAGCGTCGCCATTGGCCCGAAGCCCCGCGCCGTGTCGGACCAGCATTACCAATGCGGCATGCAGCGATCGATCACGCGAGGCAGCGGACCATGGTGT
Source organism: Mycobacterium sp. E1386 (assembly GCF_001672745.1). Taxonomy (NCBI): domain Bacteria; kingdom Bacillati; phylum Actinomycetota; class Actinomycetes; order Mycobacteriales; family Mycobacteriaceae; genus Mycobacterium; species Mycobacterium sp. E1386. The sequence goes on along the minus strand of NZ_LZKH01000171.1, from coordinate 36,676 downwards.
AACGCTTGTCGGTTCAACGTATCTGTAGATCGATTCGTGATAGGCCCTGAATGACTCGTAATGAGAGCGGTCGCGCGGCTTACTGGCGCGAAGCAATGTGACAACGAGGCCTGGCACAGTCGAGCGGCCGACGCGACTGGTCGCTTGGATGTACTCCGAGGTGGTCTTGGGTTGGCCGTTCATCAGCATTAGGCCTAGCCGGCTGATATCAATGCCCACCGACAAGAGGTTCGTTGTCGCGACGAGGTCTACTGCATCTCCTTCGTCGACGCGGCGTCCCAGGCGGTTCATATACTTCGCCAACAGGCCGGGGCTGACGTTGCTGGTTAGTTCGATAACGCCATCGCGCTGAATTCGTCTGCCGTTGACGCCCTTAACTGCTGCACGCGCGGTTAGCATACTTTCGACGTCGTCCCGCGCAATGGTCACCGTCCGCCCGAGTTCACGCAAAGAGTTGTGATATGCCACGACCGTCCAGTACGCGTCGAGTTGTATCCGTTCGGATCCCACTGCCAGCGGTGCCTCGAGGAGTGCCGTGCTCGCAAGAACTGTGGCAAACGATTGAGTGTGTGCTTGCGGCATGAGGCCCAAAAACATACGGCCGGGAGAATTTTCGTCCACCCGGGCGAAGTAGCTACTGTCGGCTTCGAGCCCGCTCGGTGGGAACAGCGCGACCTGTGAACCATACAACCGCTGCACCTGCTCAGGTGCGGAACGGATAGTGGCGGTCGATGCAATCACCTTGGGGCGCTTGCCGTCCCAGCCCATTAGCCCCAGCACCGCTGCCTCGTACAGCGCGACCGTCGTTCCCAGCGGTCCCGATAGGAGGTGCAACTCGTCCTGGATGACGAGACCAGGCGGGTCGTATGGCATATTTCCACGACCAAGAATGGCGCCAGCCTCACTCTGCCACGGCATTCTGGCGAGCTTATCGACCGTCGCGACAATCAACGTCGGGGGATCGGCGAACATCTGCTCGTCAATTACCTTTACCGGAAGCTCCTCGTGGAATGGGCAATCTGGATGTGGACAGTTGAGAGCGAAGCCGTAGTTGGTGGAACTGACGCCGTAGGCCGACCTGTCGGTTGTCCGCTTTTTCGGCAATAAGTCAGTGCCGCACCAAGGACAATTCGTAATCTGAAATGGGCTCTCGGGCTCCGACGCGTTAAAGAGCGCTCGCGTAGCTGCGTGGGCAGACCGGTAGTCATTCGGCGTAGTGTCGGCACCAACCCAAAGGCCGATCGAGAAGGTAGCAGTTCCGCTCAAGCGGTCATCGATTTCTCGGAGATGTTGCAGCGCACAGATTAACGTAGCCGCGCGCTGGAACTGCTGTGCGGTGAGCATGCGAAGGGTGTACCGAGTCAGGACCGCAGTGCCGCCACCGCGTCCGCCTCGGGTTAGACGGCGATGGATCATCTCGAAGGCCGCGACAGCCAGATACGCCTCAGTCTTGCCCCCACCGGTCGGAAACCAGATGAGGTCCACGGTCGAGCGGTCGGGATGGGATGAACTGGCGGTCGAGGCGATCGTGAGAAGTTGAAATGCTAGCTGGAATGGGTACCACGCTGGTTCCGGCAGATCCGCCAGCCGCGGTTCAAGTGGCGTACCACGCCGTCCGGCCGCCTGTTTGACATGGTTCGACTGGAGAATCTGTTCGCGCATAGACCAATTCGCCAGTCGGAAAGCAGTTCTAACGTCGGGGGCTGACCCTAGTGTGGCGATGCCCTGCCGCATTCGGTTGAGTGCAACGTCCATCCGACCCGTGAGCCGGGTTGCCGCGGGTGTGAAATGTGCCTCTAGCGTCGCGGCCTCTTTCTTGCATTCACTAATCCAATCCGAATACCCGTCCACAAATGAGGTCAGCTCAGCGACCAATTCGTCAGGGTGGATGGCATCATCTGATAGGAACTCAAGCCTGAGAACTCTGCGGTCTCGGTCACCCGGAGACACGCCGGGCACAGTAACCTTCGGGAGCATCTCGGTCGCAACCCAGGACTTCGCGCTTGCCGAATCATCCCAGGTGACCGAACATCCGTGACCTACCCCGTAGACATTCTTATTGCGGTATAGCAACCTGAGCTCTTGGTCCTCCTGGTCGTCGCTGAGCAACGACACAGACGGGTACGGGCGAATCTGGCCGCCTACGACCGCGCAGCGCAGGTTGACCTGGAAGAGGCATTCCTCCGTCGGTGGAGGGGATTCTGCATCGTCGTGGACCGCCATATTCTCGACGGCTACCGTCACGAGCCAGGCATCGCCTAACCGTCGCCAGACGGCCACTATTCGGGCTGCTCCGCCGAGAACTGTGACCGGTTGTGTGCCAAAGCTGATCTGCACATCCTTTTCGGTCATCTGCTGACGTTCCCAGCCGGAACGGTCGGGGACCCGCCTGTAGCGCGCAGCGGAGACGGAGCATGAGATTTCCGGTGCGTCGTGCAGGAACGAAATAGCTGCTGACGCCGGATACCACGCGTTGGCAAGCTCGATCGGCTCGTCGAGTCCATCGTCGTGGCCCTCCTCGCCGAGAACGTCGCCGTCCAAGCGCTGTGCTGCCCCACCGCGGGGATAGAGCGTGCCGACTAGGTAGACGCGGTCCGGGCGGTCGCGGATGATTTCGTCGTCGGTCCCCGCGGGACCGAGATATTGGCCACGAAGGAAAGTCGCAACATCGTCGCGAAGCTGGGCGAACGTCCGTGTTTCAGTCAACGCCAAGTCCAATCTGAGTGCCGGTCAATTGTTGCCAGGCGCGAGGGCTAACCGCGAGCCACAGCGAGATTCGAGGCCTCGTCATGGCGACGTAAAGCCGCGACATTTCGGTCGGGCTGGCAACGTCGTCAACGTCGACGACCAGGACATGCGGTGCTTCTAGTCCTTTGATCTGCTGCGCGGTCGTCAGTTGCGCTACCCCAGCACTACTCATGCCACGGACAGGGTCCGCCATCCTGAGCTGGCGCCGCGCAAAGGCTTTCGTCTTCGTTGCCGAGCTGGCGTGTAGATCGTGCCGCAGCGTGACCACGACGATGTCGGACAAGTCGACATCCTGTTCTCGAAATTGCTTCAGGCGCACATCGAGGAGCGCCGCCGCCTCATCATCGGAGACGGGCTTGACGTATTCGACCGCCGGGCCATGGCCGGCCTTCGCAACTCCGAGGTCTGCCCGCGTCAGAAGCTGTGTCTGCTGGACAATCGCGGAAGTGTTGCGGCAGTTATATGGAAGCGCGTATTTCACGCTCTGACTGCTCAATTCGTCATAAACGGCTCTATCGAATAAGCCGTCGACGTTGGCCTGGTTGTTCGGGTCGCAGAATATCCGCCAACGACCGTCGGCAAGCCCGCCGACTACGAGTTGATCAAGCTTCAGGCAGTCCTCGACCGACATGAGATCCTGGGCTTCGTCAACGACGATCAGATCGAAGGGAGGCAAGCCCGAGGTCTCTGCCCACGGCAGGCATACGACCTCAGTCTCGGAAAGCGTCCTGCGCATGACATCGATTACCCCGGTCGACGGGCAGGTCAGCAATACCTTTGCACCGTCGGCGGAGGCTCTGCGCGCAGTCTCCACTGCAAGGAGTGTTTTTCCTGAGCCAGCGCCGCCCGTGCAAAAAATACGGGGATTCGTTTCGCAGCCCTGCAACATGTTGTACTGCTCGTTGGCCAGAGCTACGTAATCGGCTTCGAAAGTGCTCGCTAGGAGCGAGAGCCGCGGAACCCGATCGAAGTCGGGTCGGACCACTTTCAGGATCTCTCGGTACTCGTTGTCAGGCGTGCGTTGCCGGTTGCGGGATCGCCAATAACGTGCAGCGGCGCAGAGCGATGTCTGCAGGCCGCCAACTGTCATGGCCGACGGCCCGACGTACTCGACCGGGTCCCATTCGATATCGGGATCCAGCAATTGATCTGGGGTCATCACAACTGCCCCAAAAGCACTCGCAAGGCCCCGGATACGTTGTTCCAACGAGTCCTTCAACGCGTACATCGCGGTCCTGGCTTGCTCGAAAGGGCCTTCTCGTTTTTCGTGGGCATCGCCGTATCGATCGGTGAAAACCCAAAGCCCGTCACGGCGGCGAATTCGGCCGCCTTTGACTTCGACTACGAGGACCACGCCCTTCATCACGAGCAGGAAGTCAATCTCAGCCATCCGCTTGTACTCGTGGCGTGGCAGGTGCACCGAGTAGAAGCACGTTGCTGGCTCCCCAAGATCCACCTGATCGAGAAGCCTGGCTATGCGTGCCTCCGCGGCAGACTGAATCGTTCCGAGCCTCTCTACCGGTGGGACGATCTTCACGCCCGACCCTCTCCCTGAAACTCCCAGATGTAGTCAAACTGCGTGTATGCGAGCTGCTCTCCAAATGCCTCGAAAGTGTCCTCCATGTTGACGATTAGACACTCGGCTTTTCCTCCGTTCAGAGGACCCCGGAGGCCGCGACCAACCATCTGAATGTACGCATTCGGGCTGAAGGTCGGTCGTGCGATGTAAAGGGCCCTAACCCCGGGCGCATCGAAGCCCTGAGTTAACACATTGCAATTCGTTAGAACACGAATCTCGTTGGTGCGAAAGGCATCTATGATGCGTCGTCGCTCGCGCATGGGTGTTGAGCCGCTGACGCTGCCCGAGGTGATTCCACGGACGCGAAGAAGCGCGGAAAGTGTCTGAGCGGCGAGTACCGACGATGTAAAGACGAGTATGGGCCAGTCGTCGGGTCGGGCCGCAATGTCCTTCAGCAGAGTCAAGGTCCGGTCGCGGTCACGGCCTATCCGGTCAAGAACCGACTGGGGGATGTCGCCGAAGGTTTCGAACTTCTCGCGCTCCGCGACGTCGAGCACATACGAGGATCCCCGAAGGATCGTGTGCTCGACTCGTGCAAGCACATGCAAGCGCTGCAGCGCTGCGTAGGGATCGTCGCCAAGCACATTTAGCAGGCGCTTGCCGAAGCGGGTTGCAAGCCGTTGCGACTCATCTGCCGACCTTTTGAACGGCGTCGCGGTAAGGCCGAGTAACGGCCTCGCCGTGTGCCTTTGATCAATGCCGAGCCAACGAAGCGTCGCGGTAATCCCCACTGCAGTAGCACCGTGCGCCTCGTCAACAACGATCGCGGCGGCGTTCCTGAGCCAGTCGTAGTCGTCTCGCTCGCGAATCTTGTCGAGCTTGGCGTCCGTCGCCACAACAACGTGGGCGTCCGAATCGCTCGCTGCAACCTCGTTGGTACCCCATAGCCTGGAAATGCGGATCGGCCGGTCGCCGAATTGCCGCCAAACCGTCGACCAGGTCTGTACTGCCTGTTCGCATAGTTCCTCAGTTTGTGCAATCCACAAAACCGGCCCGTTCAACTCACGGTCGAGGAAAGAACGGCTGATCGCCTCGACAGTGACTCGTGTCTTACCTGCTCCCGTGGGGAGAAAGAGGAGCGCTCGACTTGGCTCGTCTGTGCCGCGAAGCAAATCTCGGATCTTTGCAGCCAGCTCCTCTTGGTATGGGTGCAGGGGATCAAGGTTTGGCGGTCCCAGAATTGTGAGGTCCGACTCCAGCTGCTGTCCGCGTTCTCCTGCATACTCGGCCGAAAACCCAAGTGCGCGTACGAATGCGACTGCGGGGGCTGCGCCAGCCCACATGTCCGGGACCGGGTAACCGGCCGCCTTGAACTCATGGCGCAGCTCACCTAGGACGTTATAGCCGTGGACATGAATCAGCAGCTCTGCAATCTGCCGATCGCCACCATCGCCTGAGACGGAGCGAACGATATCTAGAAGACCAGAAGGAAGTTTTGCCTCAAGCGTCGCCGCAGGCAATAGCTCGAGCAATCGGCTCGAGGTATCCCGCTGGGCGCGGGAGGCAGCCATCGCTGCCTGTACTCGTTCACTGTCAGCCTCATTGAGAATCCGAGTGATTGTGTCCAAATTGAGGTTAAGCGCGAACGCATCAGAAATCCGCTCGAGGAGGGCCTCTTCGTCAAGAGTGTTCTCAAAGTAGATCGTCCTCGCATGGATGGCGAATTCTTGTGATCGGCTCTCTGTACCCGTTGGGAGCGAAACGACTAGTTGCAAGCCAGAACATCCGACGAGATCCCAGTTTTCGAGCTGGCCGTCCGTATAATCGCGAAGCCGTCGAAACCGGTCCAGGACCACAACAGGCTCGCTGGGTGTGTCAGGCACAACCTCGACCCTCAGTGTCTCTGAGGCCCGCTTGCACCCCCACGCATCAACAAGTGCTTCGGCGGCGTCCGTATCCATGATCGCAACAAAAGGCAGGCGCTCTTGCATCAACGCCCGTACCTCGTCTTCCGTGTGCGCGATCACTAGCGCCTCGGCAGGTACGAGGTCATAACTTGCTCCCGCGACCGCAGGGAGGCGCACGGGAACCTCGCTCGGCGGCAGTCGGCGCATCGCGATGGCGATGAGTTCGCCGAGCTGCGAAGGGCTTCCCCCGGTCGGCGTCCTTGATAGAAACTCCCACCACGTGTCGGGGGGGATGTCGTCAGTACTGTCAATGGTCCGCAGCTTGCTGGCAACACTCCACGTTGCAACGGGGAGCATCGGTGCCAGGCTGGTCAGGACGGGCTGTAGTGCCTGACCTGGCTCCCGCGGTCCCCAACTTGTTTCGATCAAGCCATAGCGCTGCGCCGCCCACAAATGCGGGGCCAAAACCTCTTCTGGCGGGAGTTTCGTTGTGCTGGTGTGAATCAACGTCCAATTGGGCTCGGCGTCGATCTCCAGCAGTTCACGCGTCCAAAGGGTGCGAGCCCGTTCATCCTCGGTGTCTTGGAATCTGCGTAGGACATGGAGGGGGCCGGGCCCCGCGGTCTCAACGAAGTCCAGCGTCTCGGGAGCGGGTCTCCCACGATGCGGCAGCGCCGCAAGAGCATCGGCTCGTGTCAGACGCCGGTACTCAAGGAAAGTCATATCCTGCAAGACGGCTGATGTGATCAAGGGCTTGGCTCCGACGCCGATCGCCGCGAGCAGACCAAGATGAAGCTCGTGGTATCGATCATCCACTACAAGGTTTGACGCCAGCGGCTGGACGACACCGGATACCACCACACCGCCGATGTGTTGCCACGATCCGTCTTGGCACCTCACCTTCAGAACAGCGCCCGACTTAATGTGTTCCAGCAGAATGTGTTCCGCGTCGTTCACGCTTACCTCGAGTACAAGGTCCCAGAAATCATCCCACTGTTGCGCCGCCCACCTGTTCGCCGCTGTCATTGCGAGGCGGCGGAGCTCGTGTGTGGGATCAACGTCCTCGAAGCCGATGGAGCGTAGGCGAGCTTCCACATCCTGGCGGGCCAGAAATGTCGGCCGCACTAGACGAATCCCCGCAGCGGCGCTCAACGGATTCCCGCGCAGAAAAAGCTCTGAGGTCTGAGTCAGCCGTGCCAGGGCCCCGTCAGCATCCGGAATCACCGCCGCGCGGGCCATTTCTTTTCGCGCCTGCTCATCTGTTACGGAAAAGTACACGGATAGAGCCGAGTCGCATTGCTCGTCAGTCGCATCCGGCGTCAGCTGCTCCAACCATTGGGAAGCGCTGAGTTCCGTGCTGACCGGCTGCGTCGAGTCGCCGCGTATAAGCCGACGCAGCCGCGCCCGGCGCGTCGGAGTTTTGTAGCACGTCCAGTGCGGGGATCTGACTGGTCGAGCTGGAGCTTTGCTCCACTGAATGAACGAACTCGTTTCGATCTTCAGGTCGGCGTTCGCGTACTCGAGGTCCTTTGGCACGCGGAGTGTCCCGTTCCCATCAGGCACACAAGCAGTCACACCCGCAAGTGCAGGAACTCGCTCGGTTAGTTTCAGATCCCCGAAGTTGTCCGACTCCCTACCGCGTGCAGGCATATAGTCCAGATGGCGGGCGGGGTCTTCATCAGTAGCGAGGTGAGGCAGTGCGCCTACAACCAGTTCAGCGAGAACCTCGAGGAGCTCTTCGTTGAACTGGCCGGGCAGCAGGTTCGTGCGATCGTCACTGATGTGCCACGGTGCGTTGAGGATGCCGCGGGCGGAGGTGAAATCCATAAGAGGGAAGTAGGCCCAGAATCGTCCCAAAGTTTGCGCTTCGTCGAGCGGCGCCGCATAAGTGACAGTCACCTCAGGCCGCTGAATCGCTTCGCTAACCTCTGCAAGTGCCTTGTCTGAGGGACGGTGGGTTTGATGCCACACCATCCAGTCGGACGAAGTCCCGTCATCTCCGATCAGCTGATAGCGGTTCTCGCCGCGGCCCTCGCAGCTAAACCGGCGCTCGGCAACGCCCGCCACAACGATATTCAGCGTCTTCACGAATGGTGCAAACAATAGAAACTCGTTTGGAAACTCGACAAGGTCTTGCGCTAGCCTGTCGACATCGCGTGTGAGCTGCAGCTTGACGATCGTCTGCGCCCACTGCCCTAGTTGCTCGAGAACCGGATCGTCATCAAACTCCGCCTGCGCATCAACGAGGATTGGCAGCCGAAGAACCGGGTATTTGGACGCCTTCGGGGCGACTGACATCAATGCCTGTCGACTCCGGTCTGCATCGAACGAGAACGAGATCGACCGACTTAGCACGAGTGGTGCATCTGTGACACCAAGAACCGACTTAAATCCCAACCCGAAGCGGCCCATGTCTTCGCCGCGCTTGTCACTCAGGTACGCGTGGCAGACGGCCTCGAGCCCCTTCTTTGTGAAGGGCGCACCCTCGTTCGCACAGTAAAGGTTGCTGTCCTTGAAAACTAACTCCACGCGACCGGGGGTATCCGACCGGCGCAGAGCATCCGCCGCGTTCTGCACGAGCTCCAAAATCTGGCGCCGGGCGTAGCCGCCTGTGCGGAAGCTGTCCTCCTGCCTGCCATGCTCACCGACGAGGAGAGGATTCGCCTCGTACGCATCCATTGCCCGTTTTCGGTGGGCAGATATCCACTCCTGGAGGCGCGGGTCGGGGCTCCCCCAGTCCCAATCACTCGACACACGGTTGATTATTGCCAGCTGCACTGACGAGTATGCGGGTTCTCGAAAAGATTGGTTTCGACGGCCAACCTCGACAAGATTGCTGCGTGTCTTGGTCACCTGTGTCCTACTGCCAACGTACGATTGGCGCGATCGCGGGCGGAGGTGAGGTGACGATGATCCGGACGCTTGACCTGTTCGCTGGCGCAGGAGGACTGAGTCTCGGGTTCGAGCAGTCAGGTTTAGGGTTCGTTCCTGTCTTGGCTGTCGAGCACGATCCCGCCGCCGCACGTACCTTCAAGCGCAACTTCGGTTGCCCTGTTCACGACGGCGATATCGAAGATGTGGACACTTTCGAGTCCGCTGACTTGATCCTCGGAGGTCCTCCCTGCCAGGGCTTTTCGCCACTGGGCCGAGACCGCGACAATGTTTCTCGAGCGGCACTGAACGAGCTATGGCAGCATTATCTCCGCGCCGTCCGGCAAGTACAGCCGCGCGCCTTCGTGATCGAAAATGTTCCCGAGTTCCAGCGCAGTGCACAGTTCGTCCGCCTTCTCCGCCTACTTGGTACGGACCCTAAGCTGGCGCAATACGCCTACGCGTTCGGCGTACTCAACGCAGCGGATTACGGGGTACCTCAAACCCGCCGGCGTGGCATCCTGATCGCGGTTAAGGGCCGCGGCAAAATTCCATGGCCTCCTCCACCAACGCATGGGCCAGACTCAGCGAAAGGGCTGCCATACGTCACTGTGCGTGACGCCATCTCAGATCTGAGTGCATATCCGAGTAGCCTCGATGTCTCGCATGGCCTGGATGGCAGACAGAACCTTCATTTCGGCAGGAACCCGAGACCGATGAGCCTGGAGCGTTACCGGGCGATTCCGGAGGGGGGCAACCGTTTTGACCTTGCTCGTAACAGGCCTGATCTGCTCCCACGCTGTTGGGCGGAAAAGCCGAGCGGTACCGCGGACGTCATGGGGCGCCTGTGGTGGGACCGTCCATCCTTAACCATTAGGACCGAGTTCTATAAGCCAGAGAAAGGTCGCTATTTGCACCCGGTCTATGACCGTCCCATCACCCATCGCGAGGCCAGCCGCCTCCAGTCGTTCCCCGACTCGTTCGAGTTCGAAGGCACAAAGATCGAGATCGCTCGGCAGATCGGCAACGCTGTCCCTCCGCTACTCGCTGCCGCGATCGCTCGGCATGTCCACAGTCTCTTGCAATAATTTGATACGTGGCGAGCGCTAGCAGGTCATACCGCCCACCGGCATCTTCGACGCGCGTGGCTTCGCAAATGAAGGCTCAGCGGCGGCGGGACACCGTTCCCGAGGTTCTGGTGCGACGTGCGCTGTTTGCCCGTGGAGCCCGCTACCGTGTCAATTACCCAGTACCAGGCAGTAGAAGACGGACGATCGACATTGCATTCACCCGGTCAAAAGTGGCCATCTTTGTCGACGGATGCTTTTGGCATGGTTGCCCCGATCATGGGACGAGTCCTCGCGCTAACGGCGACTGGTGGGCGGCGAAGATTGCTGGCAATCGCGACAGGGATCTCGCGACCGCCAAGCACCTGACGGGGCAGGGGTGGCTAGTTCTGAGGTTCTGGGAGCACGATGAGCCGACAAGCGTCGCGAACATTATTGTTGGCCAAGTCGCTAAGCGTCGCTCCGAGGCTGAGCCGGCAACGCCGACAACCACGCGTCCGAGAGCAACTCCAATAGCTGCCCGTCCGGATCGCGGACCATCGCCATCGCCTCCGTCATTGTCTCCTCGACTACCGCTCCCCCGAACTCCTCGACCTTCGCCAACGCACCGGAGAGATCCGACACCGAAAACGAGATATGCGTCAGCCCAACCTGATCCATAACCCGCTCCGACCCGGCGTGAACCTGACGCTTCGAGTAGTCCATAAGTTCGAGCACAAAGCCGTCGCGCACCAGATAGGTCGCATGCACCCCGAGCGGCTTGGGCAGCTGCACGAGCTTGGCGGTGGGGCCGTCGGGCGGATCGAGCTCCCACCAGAACTGAAACCCGAGCACGTTCTCATAGAAGCGCCGCGACCGCTGGCGATCGGAGACGCACATTCCGACATGGTTGAAGGTCGTCCGGTGACTACTCATCGCGGCCTTTCTCGACGCAACCCACGGGCGTAATAATGCAAAGATAGTGTAAAAAGCACCTCGGTCGCGGTGGAGGACCAACCAGATGGCAACACGTCCCGACGCCAAAGACGCGATAGTCGACTTCGACCACCACTCCGACGCGTTCAACCTCAACGAGCTGGCCATCAACGCCGAGCTGAGACAGAAATGCCCGGTCGCCTGGAACGAGAACTACGGCGGCTTCTGGTTCCTCAGCAGCTACGACGCCGTCAGCCGCACGGCCAGAGACGGCGACACCTTCGCCCACAAGTACGAGCCCCACGCCGCAGACGGCGTCGACTACCAGGGCGAGATGGGCGTCCCGCGCCCCGAAGGCCAACCGGCCCTGGGCATCGGCGAGGTCGACGGCCCCTACCACCAGGCCCTACGCCACGCCCTGGCGCCGTTCTTCTCCCCCGGCGCCGTCCAGAAACTCAAGCCGTTCATGGAACAAAAGGCTCATGAGTTCCTCGACCAAAAGATCGAGGACGGACAAATGGACCTCGTCCTCGACTACGCCAGCCCGGTCCCGGCCATCCTCACCATGAAGCTGATGGGCCTGCCCCTCGACAACTGGCACCTCTACGCCAACCTCTTCCACTCCGTCATGGCCGTCCCGCAGGACAGCCCGGAGTACCTCGACGCCATCGGCAAAGTCCCGAAAATGATGGAAGAGGTCCTCGAGTACGCCGCCGGCAGACGAGCCAAACCGGAAGACGACCTGACCAGCTTCCTCATCCAGTTCGAATTCGACGGCCACCGCCTCACCGACGAACAGCTGCTCAACATCCTTTGGAACCTCATCGGCGGCGGCGTCGACACCACCACCTCCCAAACCGCGCTGACGCTGCACCACCTGGGCACCCACCCGGCCCTCAGACAACAACTCATCGACCATCCCGAGCTCTACCGCACCGCAACCGATGAATTCCTGCGCTACTTCTCGGTCAACCAAACCCTCAGCCGCACAGTCACTCACGACGTCGAACTCAACGGGCAACACTTGCGAAAGAACGATAAGGTCGTCATCAGCTGGCTCTCGGCCAACCATGACGAAAAGGAATTCCCAAATCCAGACCAGATCATCCTGGACCGCGCGCCCAACCGCCACGTCGCCTTCGGCCTCGGGCCGCACCGCTGCATCGGCTCCCACCTCGCGCGCCTCATGTCCGAAACCATGGTCAGGGCCGTCCTCGACCGCATCCCCGACTATCAGGTCGACGTCGAAAACGTCCGCCAATACCTCGGCAACCCGAGCATGACCGGGCTGGGCAGGCTGCCGGTCACCTTCACCCCCGGAACCAAGCGAACCTAGATGCCCGCCAACCCGATCACGCAACTACTCGGGCCGTTCACCCGCACCGGCGGCTTCTACGCCCGCTCCTGGGGCACCTACCTGGATCGTCAGCCCGACGAGCTACCGGTGGCCCGGCCCACCATCGCTCTCGCGGCGCAGGCATTCCGCGACGAAATCCTGCTGAGCGGCTTCAGCCTGCTGCGCCGAGCCCCCGACGCTGAAACGCTGGACCGAATCGACACAGAAGTCGTTGCGGCACAAGAGTTCTACAAAGACAAGGGCTGGCTTGACAATCCCGAAGGGTTCTTCGCCGCGCCGCCTCCGCCCAACGACGTGACGGTCAAGCGCGTGAGCAGCATGGGACGCAACTACGAGCGGCTGTCCTTCGACAGCGACTACGAGCCCCATGACGGCGAACCCGGCCGGGAACGGTGGCTCGGCTACACACGCAACAGCCGCGAATACGCCCTGATGTTCCGGCACCGCCGGCCGCGACCCTGGCTGATCTGTATCCACGGCGCCGAGATGGGACGGGCCGCGCTCGACCCCATGCTGTTTCATGCCTGGCACCTCTACCGCGATCTCGACCTCAACATCGTGCTACCGGTACTTCCTATGCACGGCCCCCGGGCAAGCGGCCGAAAGTTCCCCAGCGAGGACGTGCTCGACGACGTTCACGGCGCCGCCCAGGCGGTCTGGGACATCCGGCGCCTCATCACCTGGATCCGCGCGCAACAGCCCGGCGCCGCGATCGGGGTCAACGGCATCTCGCTCGGCGGTCTGATCTCGTCGCTGGTCGCCAGCCTCGACGACGGCCTCACCTGCGCGATCCTGGGCGTGCCCGCCGTCGACCTGGTGGACCTGGTCGGCCGCCACGCCGGCCTCAGCGGCCACGCCGCCCTGCGCCGCACGATGGACTCGGCCAAGCCCCTCGGCCGGATGGTCTCGCCGCTGGCCCTGACCCCGCGCGTGCCCAAAGAGGGCCGCTTCATCTACGCCGGCCTCGCCGACCGGCTGGTGCACCCGCGCGACCAGGTCACCCGACTCTGGGAGCACTGGGGCAAACCCGAAATCCAGTGGTACCCAGGCGGTCACACCGGCTTCTTCCGCTCGCGGCCGGTGCAGCGCTTCATCGACGACGCGATCGTGCAATCGGGCCTGGCCGACAAGCGATGACCGGCGCCTACCTGCGGTGGATAGCGGCGAGCGTCGCCAGGCCACTGGTCCATGCCTACCGGCGCACCGGCGCCGACATGCCCTTCGGCGATCCGGTTCCGTCGCACGGAACCGAAATGGAGGGCTGGTTCTGGCGCCTCACCGATGCCGCCTCGGGTCGAGTCGTCGTCGCGCTGTGCAGCGTGAACCGGAATCCAGACGGGGACTGGGCCACGGTGGCGGTCGCGCTGCACCCCGGCGGCGTCGTGCGCTCCGCGGCCATGGACGGTGCCCACGCCGAATCGTCCACGTTCTCAGTGCACGCCGGGACCGCGCCCGACTGCCGTCTGGCGGCGAGCCTCGACCGGCTGCAGATCGACCTCGACGGCATCCATCTCGACCTGCATTTCGCCGATCCGTTCAACTGGCCCAAGGCCTTTGGTGGCGGCGGCGTCTTCTCGTCGGTCCCGTTTCTCAACCAGTACTGGCATCCCTACCGGCTCGGCGGAACAGCCACCGGCACGGTCGAATTCGACGGCGACATGTGGTCGTTCAGTGATGCCCGGCTGTACACGGAACGCAACTGGGGCGCGGGCTTCCCCGAGCGCTGGTGGTGGAGTCAGGCACACGATTTCGGCGACGCCGACGTTTCGGTGGCGTTCTCGGGTGGCCTTCTTGCGCTCGGCCCGATCCGCAGGGACGTCACCGGGGTCGTCGTGCGACTCGGCGACCGCGTCATCCGGGTCACCCCGCCGGCGCCCGTGCGATCGCACGTCGGCGACGGGCGCTGGACCGTGTCGGCGCGTACTCCCCGCTACCGCATCGAGCTGGACGGCGACGGCACCCGCGCGGATCCGCACGTCTTACCGGTGCCGCTGCCCGCGCAGCGGCGCAACATCGACACCGACTTCGAGTATCTAGCCGGTCGATTGCATTGCAGTGTAAGGGAATACGGTCGAGTGGTGTTCGACGGCACCTGCGAGCTGGCCGGCCTGGAGATCGGCACCAGGCCGGCATAGATCGATCGCCCCGCTGCACCTGTGACTGGTGGCACCGAATCCCCTGCGCGCCTCAATTTGTCGCTGTGAGGCGGGCAAATTGTCTACCGGTTCGGACCAGTGATTCGTGTTGCAGATGTGATTACAGCTGCGGACTTAGCCCGTCACTTCCTATGGAACCGGAATCGGCGGGATCGGGTTGCCCGGCCGGATCGACGAACAATTCTGTGGCGGAAGCACTTCGGCGAAGCGCTGCTTGATCCAGGCGATCGAGCTCGGCAACCAGGGCACGAGACTCAAGATGTGGCTGAGCGTCTCGTATTCCTCGTACTGGACCGCCGTGCCCGCCGCGCAGTATTTCCGGGCGAGCGTGCGCACGTCGCCGGCGATCATCACGCCGTCGCCGGCCCCGATGCCCGGCTTGTTACCCGCCGTGCCCTCGCGCTCACCGCCGGCACCCTGGCCGATGAATAGCGGGATCCTCGGCGTGCCAGCGGTTCCCATGATCAGCTTGTTGACCGTCTCGACATAGAGCGGGATGCTCTCCGGAGTCGGATACTGGGGTTTGGCCAAGTGCTTCCACTTCAAACGCGCGTACCGCAAGCCGAGTACATCGACGATCGACGCATTCTGGATCTCGTTGCAGATCCTTATGCCGCGGTTGCTGAGGAACGGCGTGAAATCGATTGCGAATGCGCGCGCGATGCCGACGAGCGCCATCGGCATGACACCGGCCCACATCTGGCTGCCCTCGACGTAGCGCAGGTTGTGCGCCGGGTGGACGAGCACGCCGCCAATCGCCGCGCCGATCAGGCGCTTGTGGACGTCGGGTGCGTACGTCTTGGCGTATTCGGCGGCCCACTCGGTGGCGATCGCACCTCCGGAGTATCCGAGCATCGCAACCTTTGCGTCGCCGTCGATGGTCGACGAGTTCAACGCGGCCTGGATCGAGTCGAGCGTGTTCATTCCATATTCGGGACCCGCGGCGAAGTCCGCCTGCTGGCCCTCGGTGTCGGGGACGATGACGGCGTAGCCCTCGGCGAGGAACGGGCCGAAGACCCCCAGCTCGACGTTGGGGACGACTCCGGCCAGGGTGGGTTTTCCGCCCGAGATCGCATACGACGGCTCGTCGCTCTGGTTGAGCGAGTCGTAGGCGGACTGATAGGAGATCACCTTCGTCTTGTCCCTCAGCCCCCGTCGCCAAATGACCGAGGTGACGTTGACCGTCGGGGTTTGGGTCTGACTTGTCGACCGGTAGAGCAGCTGCGTGGTCGTGAGAAACGTTGGTAAACCCACGATGTGGTACGGAACGCTGCGTGTCTTCAGCACTGTTCCCCGCGTGATGTCCCCCAGCGGTTTCTTGCCGGTGTACGAGTAGAACCGATCATCCTTCGGATGCGGCGGCGCATTGGCCCCGCCGATCGGTGGTTGTGACGCGGTCATGCATCGGAACTTCCTCTTCGAGCAGGTACCCGAGTCTTCACCCCGAGCCGCGATACCGGCAGAGGACAAGGTCCCCTAGTCGTTGGCAAACGACGTCACGACAAAAAGCCGGGACCGCCCGTGGTGATCAGGACGCGGTCGCGTATTGCAGCACGGGTTCCGACGAATCGACGTGGCTGCCGCTGATGATCCTCAGCCGGTTCGGACGCACCTCGTAGACCACGCCGTCGACCGGATTGGTGACGTCGAACCCATCCCCCACCCGCTCGGCGTTCGACAGTTCGATGTGCGCGCCGTCGCGGATGCGCTCACCACGGTAGTAGTAACTGCCGCTGAGGTTTTGGCACACGACGACCAGCGACTTGGCGGTGCGCAGCACGGCGGCGGGTGGGTTCCCCGGGTCGCAGCGGGCCGTCTCGCCGACGAACCCCAACCCATCGGCGCCCTTTACCGGGGCTGAGAGCGTCGGCGTCTTCGGCGGCGGGGCACTCGACGGAGCGGGCGATGGCGCCTGAGCGGTCCGCGGCGGCGGCGAACCACCGCTCATCAACGCCGATACCAGCGCCACGATCAGCCCGGCGACCACCAAGACCACCGCAGCCCCGATCCCTACCAGCGGCGCCCGGCCACCCAATAAAGGCCGACGCTGTACCGGCGGCGAAGGCTCAACGGGCGGATACGGGCTGAAGCCGGTGTCGTCCGGGTTCGGATAGACCGCCTCAAACGGCCGGGTGCCAAGGGGCCCAGCGCCAACGCCGGCAGCGACTGGCTCGTACGCCGCGTTCACCGCCTCGCTGGCCGCCCGGGCCAGTTCACCGGCGGAAGCGAACCGCGCCTCACGCTGTTTCGCCATGCCGCGGGCGATCACGTCGTCGAAGGCCCGGCCGACGCCGCGGCGCATGATGCTGGGTCGCGGCGCCGGTGACAACATGTGCGCGCTCTCCAACTCGGCCGGGTCCGTGGCCTCGAACGGCGGATGCCCGGTGAGGCACTCGTAGAGCAGGCAGGCCAGCGAGTACACGTCGGTCTGCGGTCCCACCCGGCCGGTGGTGAACCGCTCGGGCGCCATGTACACGCGCGAAGGGTCAACATGCCCGATGCCGAAGTCGACGAGGCTCGCGAAGTGATCGGGGGTCAGCAGCACGTGTTCCGGCCGGACACCCAGGTGCACCAGTCCGGCGGCGTGCGCGGCGTCCAGCGCCCGCGCCACCTGCGCGACGATCGACGCGGCCCGTGGCGGTTCCAGCGGGCCCCGCTCGCGCAGCAGGTCCTTCAGGCTGCCGCCCTCGACCAGGTGCATGTCGACGAAGGAAACCCCGTTGATCGAGCCGAAGTCATGCACCTTGATGACGTGGGGCTCCTGCAACCGCGACGCGATCCCGCACTCCCGCCGAAAGCGTTGCTGGAAGCCGGGTTCCGCGGCCATCTCGGCAGGCAGCAGCTTGACCGCGACCGTCCGGTCCCTAACCGTGTCGTGCGCCCGATAGACCTCGCCCGTCGCCCCCGCGCCGATCAGCGATCGCAGCTCGTAGGGACCGAGCCGGGTGCCGAGCCGCGAGGTCAATGGGCAGTCCTTCCGCGAGGTCGTAAGAGTCCAGCCGTTCGGGTTCCCGCATTGGGCGCCGACCTAACGTGCGGCGGCTCACGCGTGCGGCGGCACCGGACACCAGAATAGGCCGCAGTTGAAGTTGGGCGGGCCCGCCGGCGCCCGCGGAGTGGCGTTGATCGGGCCACTCGGCCACCCGTAGACGGCGCCGGTGTCGGCGTCGACGACGCCGCGGTAGTCGTAGTAATAGAGGTGGCACACGCCCATGTTCCAGCTGATGAAGTTGTCCGGGACACGCTCGCCCGGGCACCACTTGCCGCAGGTGTGCCCGGCCGGGCAGTTCCCGCCGACGTGGCCGTACGGGTCGGCCTGCGCGACGCCCGCGGCCAGCCCCGCGCCGATGCCGGCGGTCAGCAGCGCGCCGGCGATCCACTTCTTGTTCATGCCGCAAGCACACAACGGGCGGGCGGCTACCGATCCCATGTCGACGTCAGCCGCCGTGGTGGCTGACGCGGGGGCGCCGGCTGCGGAGGCTGCGCTCAACGGTCGAACTACTACCCATGGGGCAGCGACTCGGCCAATCGTTCGCCTTCGGGTGTCAATTGGAGCCAGATCGCCAGATCCCACAGCTCGGGTTCGTCGTAGTGGCCGACGAAAAGATCGCGGAGACGATCCATGGCGGCATCGATCGAGAGGTCCCAGGACACCACTCGTTCATCGGAAGCGCCGAGTATGTCGCCGATCTTCATGAGACCGTCGTCGAGCAGGGATCGAATCGTGCGCAGCACCACTTCCTGCTCCGCAGCCACAGTGTCGGCGAGTTGTTCGCGTCTCATGACCGATGTGACGTGCGCCATGGGTAGGCAGTTTCCGACGGCATCGAACAACAACCGCCTACGCAAACGATCCTGTGCGCTGCGCTCGGCCTCGTCGTGACCGCGATCATCGGGTTGTGTCATGTTGTCTCCATTGTCGCAGCTGGTAGTCGCTGGCTTCGGCCGTCATTCGCGTGGGCCTTCGAATTCTTCGGGGATCTCGCCTAGCAACGGCCACTTGTGGTCCAAGGTGTGAGGGATATGGATGGGGTGAGGTCCTGTAGCGGGCGAATTAGGCGGCAGCCCGCCGAAACCGGGCATTGCTCCGGCGCCCTCCGGGGCGCCGGGGGCGGGTTTAACAGGCGGCGCCGCTTCGGCGGGCGCACGGACCGGTGTCTGCGGGGTGACAGCAGGTTCCTCGACCGCTGACGGGCCTGCCGGCCGCGGAGCAGCAGCTGCCGGAATTTCCGGTACGCCCCCTCGCGGGTTGATGTGGACTTTGGTGTAGCCGCCTTGATCGCGTATGTCGATGTCTAAAGCAGGTTTTCCGTTGGACTCCGCATTCCAACGTTGCCCTATCGTCGTGCCGTCGGGTAGCCGGTAGCGGGTTCCTTTGCTGGCGTCACCGTAGCCATTCGGAATCTCCACGCCGTGCTGTTTGGCCCACTTCCACAGATTCTGAAGGTCCTCTGCTGAGCGCACTTCTCTGACGAACGGTTGGTTCCCGACCGGGAGTCTGTCGAGTACCCCACGGATATCGTCACCGCTGGGGCTGCCGGCAGGCTCGGGATTCGGTTCGCCGTTGCCACCGTCTTGTTTCCACACGCGATCGACGGCGTAGATATGGCCATTGCGGGCTGGCGGAGGGGCGATTGGGGCGCGAGGTTGTGGGAACGTGTCGCGGATTCCGGCCACGGCGGCGGTAATTTTGCTGGCAACTTGCTGATCCACGCCAACCAATTGCGTGGCGCTTTGACGGATTTCGCCGGCGAAGGCTTGTGCTGCGGCGTGCCGAGCGGCCCGCTCCGCGGCTGACCCGCCACCCATGCGGTCGGTGACCGAAAGGTCCTCGCCCACTTCGAATCCCGCTGAACGAGCGTCATCTACCGCGTAGCGAACTCGGGATCGGGCCGCATACAGATCCGACGCCCCGCTGCGAGCGACCTGAGTTGCCGCCTGTAGCTGGTCGACTGCTGCGCTCGTGGCTTGTAGGTCGGCATGCGTCGCGCTACGTAAGGTGTCGGCGGCTTCGCCGCGCCAATCGACCGAGGCGCCGTCTCGCCAGACCTGGTGGACCACCCCATAGCTATGCTCGCTAACGGCCTCCCAGTGAGCGGCCGCCTCGATGAGATGGTCGGTGGGCCAGGCTAACAGCGCCGACAGATTAAGCGCCCCTCCAACGGCCATGGCTACACGCTGGTCACCAAGGGAGCTACCGCAGCAAAGTCGGTGGCAGATTCAGCTTCGTTGGCGACGTAGCGCGTATCGGCTTGACCGACGCCGATAGCGCGTGCACGCACCTGCGCGGCCAGCCCCGCGGTGAACGCCCCGACTTCAACGTGTGCACAGTCGACGGCAGCCGCGCTCGGCTGGCACGACAAACCCAGCCCCGTCGGCGCGGTCGTGGCGTCTAGGCCGCCCACCAATACACCCCAGCGGGCCGCCATAGCCCTGACCGCACCGCTGTCCACATGCATCGTTTGCCGCACAAATGCGAGCGTAGGTTGCACCTCACGCGCCTGCCAGTCACTCAGATGCCCTTGGCACCCGGCGAAAACCAACCCACCCACACGTCGCGGGTGGCCCGGTGTGGGATGAAGAGTCAGAACGTTCCACAACTCTTTTCGCAACGCATGTTTTCAAATCAGCCGCCGTGGCCTTTGTGCTTAGGGCCCCCGTGACCCGGCGGACCCGGTGGCGGTGGCGCCGGCTCCGGGGTGCTGCTGGGTGTGGTGGTGGCGGTGGTCGTCGGGGGTGGCGTCGGCGTGGTGGTGGTCGTGGTCGGCGTCGGCGGTGGCGATGAGAACGGCGGATCGATGGCCAACAGCAGGAGCGCCAACAGGAACGCGGCAGCGATGGCCGCGATCCACCATTTGCGCCGGGGAGTGTCCGGCTCCAGTGGCGCGGCCGCGGGTGTGTAGGTCAGCACGGCGGGCGGAGGCGCCTCCATCACCCGCGTGCCGTTGGGCATCGCTGACGGGGCCGCGCCGGCCAGCGCGGCTCGCATCGCGCCGGCTTGGTCGAACCGCCATGCCGGGTCGCGCGCCATCGCACGTTCGATCGCCGCCGCGAGGACCGGTGGCACGTCGGGGCGCAGCGCGGCCAGCGGCGGCGGCGAGGTGTTCAGGATCGCGTGTGCCAGAGCGCCCAGGTCCTCCTGCGGGAACGGCCGCCGCCCGGTCAGCGCCTCGTAGCCCACCACGCCGACGGCGTACAGGTCATCGGCCACCGTGCCCGGCTTGGACGTCAGCCGCTCCGGACTCAGATACGCCATGCTGCCGACGACTTCGCCGGCCCTGGTGTAGGCGGCGCCGGACGTCTTGGCAATGCCGAAATCGGCGAGCTTGGGCTCGCCGGCCGCGGTGAACAGGATATTGCCCGGCTTGACGTCGCGGTGCAGGATGCCGGCGCTATGCGCCTCGGCAAGGGCGTCGAGAACACCGTCGAGAACGACGTGCACGAACGCCGGTGGCAGCGGCCCGCGCGCGATGTGGTCGGCCAGCGACACCCCCGGCAGTCGCTCCATGACGATGAACGGCAACCCCTGGTGCTCGCCGACATCGTGGACCACCACCACGTGCCGACCGGTCAGCCGCGCGGCCGCGCGCGCCTCCATGTCGAACCGCAACCGGCTGTCCGGCCGGTCGGCCACCCCGGGATAGAGCAGCTTGACGGCGACGGGCCGGTTCAGCTTCCGGTCCCATGCCTCACGCACTTCGGCCATCGCACCGCGGCCCAGGACGCCGCGCAGTTCGTACCGACCGTCGCCAAGGAGCCCACCCGGCACCAGAGGCACTCCATTACTGCCCTGGCCGCGGTGAGACTGGGTTCCTTGGAGGTCCGTGTCGATCTCCTGTCGGAAAGCTGACTCCCTGCTGGTTCCGAATAACCACCCAGTCCGAAATCGAAACCCCCTACTCGACAGGCGTTAAACAGCGGCTGTCTGCGGCGGCTTTTGGACCGCCCCCGCATATTCGCCGACGAAGCCGTTCCCCAACCACCACCTGGGCTCGGTGTGCTCGAAGATTTCCTCGCCGAGTGCGCGATCGCGCACCGACCTCTTGACCGGGAACGGATTCATCCCCGTCTTGTATTCGACCCCGACCATGGCGGGGGCGGCCGGTCGGCCCCGCCTGGGTAACAGCTCGAAACCGGCGTCCTGCAGCATGCTGTTCAGCTCGGCGGGGCGAGGGAATCGGCGAAAGTCGTGGTTCGGCTTGTGCAGGCCGAACACGAACAGCGGCCCGATCGTGACGAAACACAGCCAGGTGCACAGGTTGCGATCGGGTGCGACATAGAACATCCGACCGCCCGGCTTCAGCGCGCGGAACACGCTGTCCATCAGGCCGCGGTGCTCGGTGCAGTGGTCGAGGACCCCGTGCAGGTAGACCAGGTCGAATCGATTGGCCCCCAACACCTCCGGGTTACGCGCGTCTCCGACGACGAAGGTCGCCTTATCAGCGAGGCGCTTGCGGGCCGCGTCGATCGACTTGTAGTCGACGTCGATGCCGACGATGTCCCAGTCGCCCAACTCCGGATATCGTTCGAGCAATCCCGCGATCGCCCCGCCGCCGCCGCAGCCGACCACGGCCATCGTCGGGCGCTGGCCGTCCGTGGTGGGAAGGTAGTCGTTCAGGAAGTCCCATGCCGCGTAGTCGATTTCGCCGACAAGGTCGGCGGTGAAGCGCCACTGTTCGCTGACCTCTGCGTTGGAGAAGTAGCGGACGCCGCGCTCGATCGTGCCGTTGCTGATCCGCATCAGCACGCGATCGATGATCGAATAGTGGTATTCCGGTTCGCCCGCCGCGTCGTTGGCTCGTTCCCGATCGAGGAACTCGAAGTAGCTCCGCTCTTCTGGTTCGATGGGCGGTTCCCACTTTTCGGCCTTGCCGAGCACCCGCTCCCGAATCCACGAATCGATCACGCGGCTGTAGACACCGGTGTCGAACAACATCAGCTGGTGGCCCCCACCGGGCATCACGAAAAAGTCTTTGGTGCCGCCGATCCGCTCGAAGCAGGCCCGGCAGTGCTCGACGCCGACGATCTCGTCGTGCTCGCCGCAGGCGATCAACACGGGTTTCGTGTTGGCGGCGGCCGGTTTTGACGGCACATAGTTGAACACCGAGTGATAGCTCTTGAACCCATACGACCAGACGTACAGCGGGTCCTTCTTCTTGACGCCCAGCAGTCCGGGGTCTTCTTGGTAAGCGGCCTTGAAGTCGATGAACCGCCGCAGCGGGACGCGCAGCCGATCGCCGACCTTCTCCGCCGCGTATTGCGCGACCCGCGACCGGATGAGCCTGATCGGCAGGCTCATCGGTGTCTCGTGGTTCAACAGAATGTTCATGCACACTCCGGCCGCCACGGCCGGGCACGCGTCGAGCGCGTGGAATGCGACCTCCCCGCCCTGGCTGGCGCCGTGCACGACGACGGGCAAAGACGTGCGTCGTGCCGCGTAATCGGTGACCGCCCTGGTGTCTTCGAGGAAGTCTTCGAAACTGAACACACCTGGCTCACCTTCGGTGCGGCCGTGCCCGGTCAGATCCAACGAATAGACCGCCGCGCGGTAGTGGCGGCGCATGTGCTCGGCGAACGCGTCGTAGCTCTCGCTGTTGCCGGCGGTGCCGTGCACCAACACCAAAACGTAGTCGGCATTCTCGTTGTCGTAGCGGCGCACGAAGATTCGTTTGCCGCCGGATCCGGTCACGCCGTCTTCGACCATCGGCGGCACTGCCTGAATGGTAGTCATCAGCTTTTCGAATCCAATCTCTCGGTGAAGCGGGCGGCGATCATCTCGGCGAAGGCGTCGAAGTCGGCGCGGAATCCCGACGTGTCGGCGATGAACGGGCGCTGCATCGCCATGCCCAGCAGCACGATTTCGCACAGGCGCACCGCCTCGTCGATCAAGTGCTGCGGCGCCGCGTCGCCGGCGATGGTGCGCAGCAGCTCGGCCAGCTGCCGCCGCTGGGTATCGCGATAGTCGACGTAGGCGGTCCGCAGGAACTCGTTGTGGTTGGCCGCCGCGGCGAACTCGACCATGAACGTGACCGCGTCGATGTCGTCGATGAACAGCGTGTACAGCAAACCGGCCGCCTCGGACAGGCGATCACGCACCGACGCCGCCTGCGACAGCCGCGCCGCCGCCGTGGCGAACATGTTCCTGGCCATGTCGTCGATGGCCGCCTGAAACAGCTTTTCCTTGGTCTCGAAGTGGTAATGCAGCAGCGTCTGCGAGACGCCGGCCTTCGTCGAGATCAGCTTCATCGAGGACTTCTCGTAGCCGTACGCGCAGAAGCACCGCATCGTCGTGCGCAGGATGCGCTGCCGGGTGTCACCGGCAGTGTCTCCAGTCTTCGGAATCGTTTCGGTCAACTTCGACTCGTCTCGTCGCTTCCGAATAAGGTACTGCCTGATCGATCAGTCAGGCAAGGGCGGCGCGATAGGCTTTCAGGGTGAAGATCACCTTGACCTTCGACAACGGCCCGACCCCCGGTGTCACAGATCAGGTTCTCGATGTCCTCGCTCAGCGTCAGATGTCCGCCATCTTCTTCGTCGTCGGTGAGAGGGTCTGCTCGCCGGAAGGACGCCGGCTGATCGAGCGCGCCGTCGCCGAGGGCCACCGGATCGGCAATCACTCCTTCACCCACGGCCGACCCCTTGGCGAGCTCTCCGCGACGGAGACCGTTCACGAAATCAGCAGCACACAAAGGGTTTTGGACGATTTCGACGACGTCGATCGCTACTTCAGGCCGTGGGGAACCGAGGGCGCGCTCGAACGGCGCTGCCTGAACCAGGCGGCGGTCGACCACCTCATCGCGGAGAAGTACACCTGCGTCCTGTGGAACAGCGTCCCGCGCGACTGGGCGGACCCCCACGGATGGGTCGACCGGGCGCTCGCCGATACCCGCAACCAGGAGCACACCGTGGTCGTCCTGCACGACCTACCCACCGGCGCGATGGAGCGACTACCGAGATTCCTCGATGAGCTCACCGACTCCGGCGTAGAGGTCACCACCGACCTGCCCGACGACTGTGTGCCGATCGTCCGCGGTCGGCTGCGAACACCGATCGATCACCTCACTCCGGCGATAAGGTAGCGACATGACGGCGCGGTTCTCCGAGATCGTCGGTGAGCACAACTTGCTGACCGGCGACGCTATCCCCGAGGACTACTGGCACGACGAAGTCTTGACGAAGCCGCCGCAACGACCGGCGTACGTCGCCAAACCGGCCACCGCTGAAGAGGTTTCGCAGCTGTTGAAGGCGGCCTCGGACAATGGTGTTCCGGTGACGGCCCGCGGGTCCGGGACCGGCCTGTCGGGTGCGGCGATCCCCCGCGCCGACGGGCTGCTGATCTCCTTCGAGCGGATGAACGCCGTGCTCGAGGTCGACACCACCAACCAGGTCGCCGTCGTCCAGCCCGCGGTGACGCTCACCGAACTGGACGCCGCCACCGCCGAAACCGGCCTGCGCTACATGGTTCACCCGGGCGAGCTGTCGTCCAGCGTCGGCGGCAACGTCGGCACCAACGCCGGCGGCATGAACGCGGTCAAGTACGGAATCGCCCGCCACAACGTGCTCGGGCTGCAGGCGGCGCTGCCGACCGGCGAGCTCATCCGCACCGGCGGCAAAATCGCCAAGGTCTCCACCGGCTACGACCTGACCCAGCTCATCGTCGGCTCCGAAGGCACCCTGGCCCTGGCCACCGAGGTGACCGTCAAGCTGCACCCGCGGCTCGACCACGCCGCCACGGTCCTGGCCCCGTTCGCCGACTTCGACCAGATCATGGCCGCGGTGCCCAGGGTGGTGGGCAGCGGCCTCGCGCCCTACATCCTGGAGTACATCGACAACGTGACG
Organism: Mycobacterium sp. E1386; assembly: GCF_001672745.1. Taxonomy (NCBI): domain Bacteria; kingdom Bacillati; phylum Actinomycetota; class Actinomycetes; order Mycobacteriales; family Mycobacteriaceae; genus Mycobacterium; species Mycobacterium sp. E1386. The sequence goes on along the minus strand of NZ_LZKH01000171.1, from coordinate 11,297 downwards.
ATGGCCGCGCTCGTCCACACCCAGAACCTGGAGCTGGGTGTCCCCGACAGCGTCCGCGACAGCTGCGATGCCTATCTCGTTGTGGCGCTTGAGAACCGGACCGCCGACCGGCTGGAGGAGGACATCGAGCGGGCCGGCGAGCTGGTGGTCGAGCTGGGTGCCGTGGATGCCTATGTGCTCGAAGGGGTCTCGGCACGCAAGCTGATCGAGGCGCGCGAGAAGGCGTTCTGGACGGCGAAGGCGATCGGCGCAGACGACATCATCGACACCGTGGTCCCCCGCTCCGCGATGCCCAAGTTCCTCTCCGCCGCGCGCGGCATGGCGACGGCCGCCGGCGGCGCGGTGGCGGGCTGTGGACACGCCGGCGACGGCAACGTGCACCTGGCCATCTTCTGCAAGGACCCAGGCACGCGCAAGAAGCTGATGACCGACATCTTCGCGCTGGCAATGGAATTGGGCGGTGCCATCTCCGGCGAGCACGGCCTGGGCCGCGCCAAGACGCCGTACTTCCTGGAACTGGAAGACCCGGTCAAGGTCGACCTGATGCGCCGCATCAAGCAAAGCTTCGACCCCGCGGGCATCCTCAACCCCGATGTGCTGTTCGCCACCTAAGCCCTCAGCCGACAACCGGAAAGCGGCGTTGAGCGGCAATAGCTTTCAACCCCCTCTCGCGCACGTGCGGCTTCGTGCCGGCGATTTTTGGGGATGAGCCGATGTGCCCGCCTCTGAGCGACAACGGCGGACTCGGCGCCCCACCGCCGCAAGTTGTCGCTGTGAGGCGGGCACTTTGGGTGCCGCTTTTTCCAGAGGCGCGTGTGGCTCCTGTGACTTCTGTCGCCGAAGGGCTCACATCCCGAAGTGCACGCGACGCACCGCCGCAACGGCTTCCGGCGGCCCGCTCACTTCCACGTCCGCCGCCCCTTGCCTGCCAAAGAGATACAACAACAACTCACCCGGTTGGCCGCGAAGCAAAACCGCCGGCGCACCACGCCGCACCGTCACCCGCGAACCGGCCCACTCCACGTCGAGCCCGCAACCAGAAAGCCGCCGACTCAGAAAACGCCCGCCCCGGCAGACGTTCCGCCACAACGCCGCGTCCATGTCGGACGCCAACGAGCGCGGCCCCAGCCCCTGCGCCCTGCGCACGTCCTCGTGGTGCACGAAGAACTCGTTGAGATTTGCCAGCGCGCGCACCCATCCGATGCGGAAGAACCCGACGGGCGGGCCGGACCGGATTCGCGCGACGAGCCACCCGAAATCGCGACGGGCCAACGCAACCCTGCGCCGCTCGGCGAACCGCTGGAACGGACCGGGCAGCACGAGACATGGTCCCGCAACGACATCCCGTTCCCGCAACACCAAATGGGCGGCGAGATCGCGACAAGTCCAGCCCTCGATCAGCGTCGGAGCGGACGGGCCGAGCTCGACGAAAAGGTCACACAGCGCGGACCGCTCCCGCGCGTCCAGCGTCGGCCCAGACACCACCGCAGGCTACTGCAATCGCGCTGCGCGCCAGACCAATAAACGTGAACCGGAGCACACAACCAACGGTTGTGCCCTCACAACGGCGCGACCTCTACTCCCCTAGGCGTAACCCGGGCACTATGAAGCCATGAGACGTGGGCGCAACGGAGCGCCCGCGCTCACCTCTGACTGACAACATCATCGCGTCGATGCCGCGGCCAGCAGCCCTGCAGCCCCAAGCACCGCGAAGGAGCACACCTCATGACCACAGCACGTCCCGCCAAGACCCGCAGCGAGGGCCAGTGGGCGCTGGGTGATCGCGAACCGCTCAACGACACCGAGAAGATCAAGAACGACGACGCGCCGCTGAACGTGCGCGACCGCATCGTCAACGTCTACGCCCACCAGGGCTTCGACAGCATCGACCACTCCGATCTGCGGGGGCGCTTCCGCTGGATGGGCCTGTACACCCAACGCGAACAGGGCTACGACGGCAGCTGGACCGGTGACGACAACACCGACAAGATCGAAGCCAAGTACTTCATGATGCGCGTCCGCACCGATGGCAAACCGCTGACGGCGCACTCGATGCGCATTCTGGGGCAGATCTCGACCGAATTCGCCCGCGACACCGCCGACATCAGCGACCGGGAGAACCTGCAGCTGCACTGGATCCGCATCGAGGACGTCCCCGAGATCTGGCGGCGCCTGGACTCGGTCGGCCTGCAGACCACCGAGGCGTGCGGCGACTGCCCGCGCGGCATCCACGGTTCGCCACTGGCCGGCGACTCGCTCGACGAGGTGCTCGACCCCTCCCCCGCGATCGACGAGATCGTCCGGCGCTCCATGGGCAACCCGGAGTACGCGAATCTGCCGCGCAAGTACAAGACCGCGGTCTCGGGCCTGCAGGACGTCTCCCACGAGACCCACGACGTCGCGTTCGTCGGCGTCAACCATCCCGAACACGGGCCCGGCCTGGATCTGTGGGTGGGCGGCGGCCTGTCGACCAATCCGATGCTGGCCCAGCGGGTCCGGGTGTGGATCCCGCTCGACGAGGTGCCCGACGTCTGGGAGGCCGTCACCCGGGTGTTCCGCGACTACGGCTACCGGCGGATGCGCGCCAAGGCCAGGCTGAAGTTTCTGATCAAGGACTGGGGCGTCGAAAAGTTCCGCGAGGTCCTCGAAACCGAATACCTCAACCGCCGGCTGATCGACGGCCCGGCCCCCGCGCCGGTCAAGCAGACCATCGACCACGTCGGCGTGCAGAAGATCAAGAACGGGCTCAACGCGATCGGCGTCGCCCCGATCGCCGGACGCGTGTCGGGCGCCACCCTGTCGGCGGTCGCCGACCTGATGGAGAAGGTCGGCTCCGACCGGGCCCGGCTGACCCCGTTCCAGAAGCTGGTCATCCTCGACGTGCCCGACGAGAAAGTGGACGAGACCGTCGCCGCCTTGGATGCCCTCGGCCTACCGTCGCGGCCGTCGGCGTGGCGCAAGAACACGATGGCCTGCACCGGCATCGAGTTCTGCAAGCTGTCTTTCGCCGAAACCCGGGTGCGCACGCAGACTTTGGTGCCCGAGCTGGAACAACGCCTGGCCGACGTCAACTCCGAGCTCGACGTGCCGATCAGCGTCCACCTCAACGGCTGCCCGAACTCGTGCGCACGAATTCAGGTCGCCGACATCGGCTTCAAGGGCCAGTGGATCGACGACGGCGAGGGCAATTCCGTCGAGGGCTTCCAGGTCCACCTGGGCGGCGGCCTGGGCGAGGCGAGCGGGTTCGGCCGAAAGCTGCGCCAGCACAAGGTGACCAGCGACGAGCTCGGCGACTACATCGACCGGGTGACCCGCAAATTCCTCGAAAACCGCGACGGCGGAGAAACTTTCGCGTCCTGGGCGCTGCGCGCCGACGAGGCCGACCTGCGATAGGAGTTGAGGACCCCGCCATGGTGGCGATGAACTTCACCAAGGAGCAGCTGCGCAAGCTGGCCGAGCGCGGCGCTGCCGACATGGAGGGCGCCGGCGCGGTCGACATCCTGCGGTGGACCGACGAGCACTTCGGCGGCGACGACTCGGCCGACTGCAAGTACGTGGTGGCCGCCAATATGCAAGACGCCGTGATGGTTTCGCTCGCCTCGGACGTGCGGCCGGGCGTGCCGGTGCTGTTTCTGGACACCGGTTACCACTTCGCCGAAACCATCGGCACCCGCGACGCGGTCGAGTCAGTCTACGACATCCACCTGCTCAACGTCGAACCCGAACACTCCGTTTCCGAGCAGGACGAGCTGCTGGGCAAGGACCTGTTCGCCCGCGATCCCAACGAGTGCTGCCGCCTGCGCAAGGTCATCCCCCTGCGCCGCGCGCTGCGCGGCTACGCGGCGTGGGTCAGCGGATTGCGCCGGGTGGAGGCCGCCACCCGCGCCAACGCCCCGCTGATCAGCTTCGACGAGTCGTTCGAGGTGATCAAGGTCAACCCCATCGCGGCCTGGACCGACGACGACGTCCAGGACTACATCGAGCGCAACAACGTCCTGGTCAATCCGCTCGTCGAGGAGGGCTACCCGTCCATCGGCTGCGCCCCCTGCACCAGCAAGCCGGCCGACGGTGACGATCCTCGCAGCGGGCGCTGGCGGGGACGAAACAAGATCGAATGCGGGTTGCACGCATCATGAGCACACTCGTACTCACCGCCCACGGCAGCCGGGACCCACGGTCGGGCGCCAACGCACAGACCGTTGCCGACCGGCTGGCCGGCATGCGCCCCGACCTCGACGTGCGGCTGGCTTTCCTGGAGCTCAACGAACCGAACTTCGCCGACGTGCTGGCCGAGTTGCCGGACAGTCGCCGCGCGGTGGTCGCCCCGTTCCTGTTGGCCAGCGCCTACCACGCGCGCCTGGACATCCCCAAGCAGATCGCAAAAGCCGGAGCGCATGGGATCCGCCAGGCCGACGTGCTCGGCGAGGACGAGCGGCTGGTGACGGTGCTGCGCGAACGCCTGGCCGAGGTCGGGGTTTCCCCACATGACGACGATCTCGGGGTGATGGTGGTCGCGATCGGCTCGTCCAACGCCGCGGCGAACGCGCGCACGTCAAAGGTGGCGTCCCGGTTGGCCATCGGCACCGGCTGGGCCGGGGCGACGACCGCGTTCGCCACCCGGCCCGAGGCGTCGGTGGAGCGCGCGGCCGACCACTTGCGCCGCCGCGGCGCGCGGCGACTCGTCATCGCGCCCTGGTTCCTCGCGCCGGGGCTGCTCACCGACGGCGTCTCGGCGTATGCGCGGGACAACGGCATTCCGATGGCCGCGCCGCTGGGTGCGCACCGGCTGGTGGCCCAGACCGTGCTCGACCGCTACGACGAGGCCCTGGCAGCCGACGCGGCGGCCTAGCGACTGTTGATGTGGCTCAACAGGTCTCGAACCGCCCCGGCCGGCGGCGTGCGCCCGCCCACCCAGATCGCGCGAAACTTGCGTCGTAAGTCCAATTTCGCGATGGTGACCGCGCTCAGCCGCCCCACGGCGAGGTCGTCGGCCACCGCCAGCCGGCTCATGGCCGCCGGTCCCGCGCCGGCGAGCACGGCCGCGCGCATCGCCGCCGCCGACGTCAACTCCAATACGGGCGGTGCTTGCTCCATGTCCTCCCCCAGCACCTGACGCAGCGCCACCGTCAGCGAATCGCGGATGCCCGAATGGGGTTCGCGGGCAACCAATGGCGTCTCCGCGAGTTCACGAGCGGTCACTCCCCGCGCCCGTCGCGTCCACTTGTGGCCCGGCGGCACCACGATCACAAGTTCATCCTGCCCCACCACGCACGTGCCCAAACCCTTTGGCGTTCCCGGGTTCTCGACAAAACCGAGATCCGCGCTGCCGTCGCGGACCGCGGCGATAGCGTGCTCGCTGTTGGTGGCGGTCAAACTCACCTGCGGGGCAACGACGCCGCGCCGCGTCGCCTCGGTCTGCAGGGACAGCAACCAGTGCGGCATCAGCTGCTCGGAGATCGTCTGGCTGGCCGCGACCCGGATCCGCTCGCGGCCTTCCTTGCGCAGCGATCCCATGCCCGTGTCAAGCTCGGTGGCGACCTCGAGCAACCGCCGCGCCCAATCCGCGACGATCAGGCCCGCCGGCGTCAGCTGCGAACCGCGCGTCGTCCGCACCGCCAGCGTCACCCCGATCTGGGCCTCCATCGACGCGAGCCGTCGCGAGATGGCCTGCTGGGTCAGCCCGAGTTCGCGCGCCGCGCGGCCCAGGCTGCCGGTCTCCGCGATCGCCAAGAACACCTCGAACGAGGCGAGCTCGGGCATTCGCGGGCTGAGCGGCATGGCTGATCACATCACAATCAATTCGTGTGACACAACGATAGCTTGTGACTCCACAACGCCGGGACCTCTACTCGCGGCCGGTTGCGGCAAGAACCATGGGGTGCATGGCCTACGTGATCGCCGAGCCCTGCATCGACATCAAAGACAAGGCATGCATCGAGGAATGTCCCGTCGACTGCATCTACGAGGGCGCGCGGATGCTCTACATCCACCCCGACGAATGCGTCGACTGCGGCGCCTGCGAGCCGGTGTGCCCGGTCGAGTCCATCTACTACGAGGACGACCTGCCCGGCGAATACGGCGAATACACGCAGATCAACGCCGACTTCTTCACCGAGCTGGGCTCGCCCGGCGGCGCGTCGAAGGTCGGGCTGACCGACAACGACCCCGCCGCGGTCAAGAACCTCGAGAGCCGGGCCGACGCGACCTAGCGCATTTCGTAAGGTGAGGGGATGCGGACAGCTCGAATCATCCACGTCATCCGGCAGATAGGGTCGCTCGTGGTCACCGCCGTGACCGCGGTGTCCACGCTCAACGCGTACCGCCCGCTGGCGCGCAGCGGCTACCTATCGCTCTTCTCGTGGATGTTCGGGCTGGTCGTCACCGAATTGCCGGTGCAGACCCTGGTCAGCCAGCTCGGCGGTCTGGCGCTGACGGCTCGCCGCCTGACTCCGCCGGTGCGAATCGCCGCGTGGGCGGTGGCGACGGTGTCGGCGATGGGCTTGCTGAACTTCAGCCGTGCCGGGCATAAGGCCAACGTCCCACTGACGCAAGCGCTGGACGAGGGCCTGGGCGCGGGTCGTCGGACCGAGTCCGGGGACCTGTGGCGCCGGCCGGCCGGCGGCGGGACGGCCAAAACGCCGGGGCTGGTGCGGATGATGCGGATCTACCGCGACTACGCCCACGATTCCAACATCAGCTACGGCGAATTCGGCAGCGCCAACCACCTGGACATCTGGCGTCGTCCGGATCTCGACCCGATTGGCAAGGCGCCGGTGCTCTTCCAGATTCCGGGTGGCGCCTGGACGACGGGAAACAAACGCGGACAAGCTCATCCACTGATGAGCCACCTCGCCGAGTTGGGCTGGGTTTGTGTGGCGATCAACTACCGGCACAGTCCGCGCAACACCTGGCCGGACCACATCGTCGACGTCAAGCGCGCCCTGGCCTGGGTCAAGGCGCACATCTCCGAGTACGGCGGCGACCCCGAATTCATCGCCATCACGGGCGGTTCGGCGGGCGGCCACCTGTCGTCACTGGCCGCTCTCACGCCCAATGACCCTCAGTTCCAGCCCGGGTTCGAAGACGCCGACACGCGAGTGCAGGCGGCCGTGCCGTTCTACGGCGTCTACGACTTCACCCGGTTCAACGACGCGATGCACCCGATGATGCCCGCCTTGCTCGTCAAATCGGTTGTCAAGCAACGCCCTTCGACGAACATGCAGCCTTTCATCACCGCTTCCCCGGTCAACCACGTTTCGGCCGACGCTCCCCCGTTCTTCGTCTTGCACGGCCGCAACGACTCGCTGGTGCCCGTCGAGCAGGCGCGTGGATTCGTCGAGCAACTGCGGCAGGCGAGCAACCAGCCCGTCGTGTACGCCGAATTGCCGTTCACCCAGCACGCTTTCGACATCTTCGGTTCGGCGCGCGCGGCGCACACCGCGGTCGCCGTGGAACAGTTCCTGGCCGAGATCTACGCGACGCGGCGCCAGGCCAACGTCGCCTAACCGCCCAGCATTTGGGCCACCACGCCAGCGATGATGGCCTCCGGGTCCTGCTTGATGCCGACGCTGAGCAGCTCGCCACCGATCGCGAGCGACGCGACGCCGTGCACCAGCGACCACAGCGGCGCCGCGAGTTCACGCGGGTCTTGACCGCCGACGATGCCCGCCCGTTGACACGTCACGATCGCGTCGAGCAGATCGCCGAACGCCTCCTCGCCGGCGACGGCCAGGCCGGGATGGTCGGCCTTGGATAGCTCGGCGCCGAACATCACGCGGTAGTGGTCCGGGTGGGCGACCGCCCACCGCACATAGGCGCGGCCGAGTTCGATTACCCGGTCCTTCGGGTCCGGCGTCGCGCCGGCGGCCGCGGCCAGTTCGGCGTGCAGGTCACGAAAACCTTGTTCGGCCACGGTCGCGAGCAGCGCAGCCTTGTCGGCGAAGTGCCGGTAGGGCGCGGCGGCGCTGACGCCGGCGCGCCGCGCCGCCTCGGTCAGCGTGAAACCCTTCGGCCCCTTCTCGGCCACCAGCGACAGGGCGGCGCTGGTCAGCGCGCGTTTGAGGTCGCCGTGGTGGTAGCTGTCCCGACGCGCCGCAACTTTCTGCCGTGCCATGTTGACGAGGTTAACATTGGAGACTATGTTAAAGCCATTCACATCTTTGGAAGGGGACGAAATGGACCAGCAACTCATGACCCCCCGTGCCGGCGACCGCGACCGGGAGAGGGCGGCGGAACGCCTCGGCCAAGCATTCGCGCAGGGCTACCTGCAGCTGGATGAGTACGAGCAACGAGTGCAGGCGGTGTTCGGCACGCACACCACCGAGGAACTCACCCAGCTCCTCGCCGACCTGCCGCTCGAGCGGATCCGGCGCGCGGACCCGCGCCGCCGCGCCGCCCGCATCGAGGCCGCCCGCCGCGGCGTGCGCCTTCACCTCGCGGCCTACCTGGCGATGACCGTCATCGTGCTCACCGTGTGGGCGGCCGTCGCCGCGGCCACCGGCGCCACCTACTTCTGGCCGATATGGCCCATCCTTGGCGCCGGGATCGGCCTCGTCAGCCACGCCCTGGGCATCCACCCCGCTCAGAAATATGGAAACCCTTGTGCCGCAGGCTATGTCTTGGGACGCACCCCGGCCGCGCGATACACGAAGACCGGCTGGACCGGATAACGCAGCGTCGTCGTGGGCAGCGTCTCCAGCACCTCGTCGGGGATGGCCTTCTTGTAGTTGAGGCTCATCGACCCGCTGAAGGCGGGGTCGACGCCGTGCAGGTCGATTTCCAGCTTCAGGCCTTTGCCGGTGATGGTGGCCCGGGCCGGCCCCTTGCGGCTGTCCCACGAGCAATCGATCGATCGCAGGTTGGCGTCCCCGCGCGCGGGAAGCGTGGCGACCACTCGGGCGGACGTGAACGCGAACGCACCCCTGTAGCGGGATACGCCGGAAGCCGAATAGACCCCAGGCACGTGGCCGCTGAAGTGCCGGCTCACCCCCACATTGCCGGCGCTGAAGATGACGCCCTCGGCTTCGAGCTCGTCGCGCAGCGCCGCGGGCAGTTTGCCGATTTCGGACAAATTTCGGAGGAAGCCGAACACGCACCAGACCGTAGCGCGAGGTGCGGCCGGTCCGCACTCGTTTGCCAGAGAGGTTTACTGCACCGTGACGTCGGCCGTGTAGGTGCACGCCGGCTTGGAGTCCTTATCGACAAAGCTGGTGTAGGACGTGCCGATGGTCGTGGTCCCCGGCTTCAACGCGGTGAACTCCCACACCTCGGTGCCGGGCGCCCCCAACGCGTCAGAACTCGGCGGCACGAACTCGTGACTGGTTTGCTTCAGCACCCCCGGATCGCCCACCTTCATCTCCGGTGTCCACCGGTACGGGGTGGTGTAATTGGAGCCCAACTTCACGATCAGCGTGTTGCCGACGGCCAAGGTCATGCTCTGCTTGATGGCGTCCTGGGTAAGCACGTCGGTCATCGGTACCTGGAGTGTCTTGGTCGACGGCGGGTTCCTGGAGGCGAAGTGGCAGCCCACCACCGTTGACGAAACGAGCACGGCGACTGCTACCAGCAGCCTCATCCTCACAAGATTCATCGCCTCCATTATGGCGGGAAGCCCGCTGCCGAGATCGGTCCGGATGGGTGGAAGCTGGATGCCCAGGTCCGGGTGCGGGTTTTAGCGCTCCCCTTTGCGCGGGCGGTGCGGCAGGTAAGCGCGGATGGCGTCACGGTACGGCAGTTGACCCGCGGCGACCTGTTCCTGGAGGTACTGCTCGAACGTCATCACGCCGTCGGCGTGCTCCGAGGTTAGCAGGGCGCCGGCGCGTAACTCGCCAAACACCTTGCCGGGCAAGCGGATCGGGACGATGCGTCGGCGTTTACCCACGATGGCCAAGTAGCTGCGGGCAAGGTCTTCGAGTGCGCGCGGCTGCGGCCCCCCCAAATCCGGCGCACGTCCGATCGGCTCGCCGAGCGCCAACCGGGCCAACCGCGCGCCCACGTCGCGCACGTCGACCGGCTGGAACTTCAGGCCCGCCGGCAGCGCCATGACCGGCGGTTTGGCGAGCATGCGCAGTATGACGGCGATCAGATCGTGAAACTGGGTCGCCCGCTGCACCGTCCACGGCAGGCCCGACTCGGCGATCGTGCGTTCGTTGGCGAGCATCATGCGGTACAGGCCGAATGGGACGCGGTCGATTCCGACGATGGAGACGTAAACCAGATGCGGTGAGCCCGCCCGTTTCGCCGCGGCGACCAGGTGCCCGCTGGGATAGACGCAGTGCACGATCGTGTCGACGCCGTCGAGCGCCGCATCGAGCCCATCGCCGGTCTGCACGTCGCCGACGACATGCTCGACATCGGTGCGCTGGTGCCGCCGCCGTCCGCGGCTCAGCACGCGGACGTTCTTGCCGGCGGCGGTCAGCCGGTCGACGACGGCGCGGCCTACGGTGCCGGTGCCGCCTGTGATCAGTACTCGGTTGGCCATGCGAAGTCGCTCACGCCACCAACACTGCCACGCACCGGGGGCCCGTGCTGCGGGTCGGGTCACCGGATGCTGGTACTCCTGCGACTGCTCCTGAGCTCGGAACCATTACCGGACTCTCGATTTTGATATCGCGGGCGCTATCGAGTTCGAGAGTCGCATAACGCCCCGCACTCGGGGCCGAAGTGACAGATGTGACGGCGCTCGCCACCCGAGCCCCGATCGGCGCGAGGCGGGCATGTCCGGCAGGATGGGCTGGTGTTTGGCCTCGTCCTGATCGTTGCGCTCGTCTCCACCGTCATCGTCGGGACGGTCCTCGGCCGGCGCTACCGCGTTGGTCCCCCGGTGCTGCTCATCGTGCTCGGCACGCTGCTGGGTCTGATCCCCAGCTTGGCTCACGTGCATGTGAACGGGGAGGTCGTGCTGTTGCTGTTCCTGCCGGCGATCCTCTACTGGGAAGGCCTGAACACCAGCTTCCGGGAGATCCGAGCGAACGCGCGCATCATCGTGTTCCTGAGCGTCGCCCTGGTGATCGCGACGTGGACTGTGACGGCGAACAGGACCAGGGCCGTGCCGTCGTTGATGAGACTCTCGGCCTTCAGCACCGTGACCGATCGGCGTGGCAACTTCTTGGCCAAACCGGCCACGGCGGCGGCGTCGGTGGGGGACAGCACGGCGCCCAACACGGCCGCCGCGTGGGAGTCCATGCCCAGCGCCCGTGCCGTCCACGACACGGCCACCGCCGTCGCGATCACCAGGGCGACGCTCAGGAACACGATGATGCGCGCGTTCGCTCGGATCTCCCGGAAGCTGGTGTTCA
>NZ_LZKH01000170.1:0-38761 GCF_001672745.1 Mycobacterium sp. E1386 | reverse complement strand
AAACACCACTTGCACGTCCGGACACTGGGCGGCGGCGGAGGGGATGACAGAACCAGCGAGCGCCGACGCGCCGAGGCTGGATGCTGCAACTACTGCTGGACCTACTAAACGGGCTATTTGACGTGCGATCATGCCGCAATTGTGCCCAGTCGTACCCCCGCCTAAACGGGTGAAACCATGGAAATTACTGCGAATTCACACAACCGCGGTTTCCGCGCGGTTTGCGGGGCCGAGATGGCTTGCGCGCGCGCCCGATCCGGCACCGCGGCGGCCGGTGATCAGGCGCCGGCTCGACGGGAGCGCCAACGTCGGGGCGGGGCACGGGCCCGCATCGCGATGTGGTCTGCTAACTATGACGACTCGGGCGCCCGGTGAAGCCATCCGCCGGTGCTCGACGCGCGAAGTGAATGCGGCGGCAAAGTTGAACGTAATAGTGCAGGCCCTGAACAAGGTCACGGACCACGTGGCCAATCCGGCGCGAGTGTCGGATCCCGACAAGCTGCGCCGCGCCGTCGCCGGCAAGACCGTGCTGGTCACCGGCGCCTCCTACGGCATCGGCGAGGCGACCGCCCGTAGCCTGGCCGCCGCGGGCGCCACCGTGCTGGTGGTCGCCCGGTCCGAGGAACGGCTCGGCGACCTGGCGGCGTCGATCAACGCCGCAGGCGGTCGGGCGATGGCATACCCGACCGACCTCACCGACGAGGCGGCTGTCAGCGCGCTGACCAAGGAGATCACCGAGCAGCACGGCGCGATCGACATCCTGGTCAGCAACGCCGGCAAGTCGTTGCGCCGCTCGCTGCATCACCAGTACGACCGGCCGCACGACTTTCAACGCACCATCGACATCAACTATCTGGGGCCCATCCGGCTGCTGCTGGGACTCCTGCCGGCCATGCGCGAAAGCGGGCGCGGGCACATCGTGAACGTCTCCAGTGTCGGCGTGCGCGTCGTGCCGGGGCCGCAGTGGGGCGCTTACCAGGCGTCGAAGGGCGCTTTCGACCGGTGGCTGCGCAGCGTGGCCCCGGAACTGCACGCCGACGGTGTAGAGGTCACCACCGTGTACTTCGCCCTGGTCCGGACCCGGATGATCGAACCCACGCCCATCCTGGGCCGGCTCCCCGGCTTGTCGGCCGACCAGGCCGCCGACGCGATCGCTAAGGCGATCATCGAGCGGCCCCGCAGCAACGAGCCGCCGTGGGTGTTGCCGGCCGAGTTGGCCTCGGTGCTGTTGGCGGGGCCGGCCGAACGCGCGGCCCGGCTGTGGTACCGGCGGTTCTTCTCGGATTCCGGCGACGAGGAGGCCCGGCGATGACCAACGAGGGCGTGGTCGGCACCGCGGCGCGGGCGCTGCTGCGGTCCCGACTGCTCGCTCCACCGTCGCCGCCGGCGGCCCTGCGGCTGATCCGGGAGGCGCGCCGGGGCGGCACCAACCCGTACACCCTGCTGGCGGTGACCGCGATTCGATGGCCCAACCGGGCCGCGATCGTCGACGACGACGGCGTCTGGGATTACCGGCAGCTGCAGTCGGCGACCGAAGCGCTGGCACGCCGGTTGTCCCGTGAGGGTGTCGGACCCGGCGACGCGGTGGGCATCATGTGCCGCAACGGCCGCGGCTTCATCGCCGGGGTCTTCGGCGCCGCCCTGGTGGGCGCCGACGTGGTCCTGGTCAATACGGACTTCCGCAGCGACGCCCTGGCCTCCGCGATGAGCGGTCATCGGATCACCGCGATGGTCGCCGACGCCGAATTCGGCGAGCGCGCCCTGGCCGCCGACGGATCGGTCGTGGTGATCGATCCGGCCACGATCGTCGCCGAGGAGGGTGAGCCGCGGCCCGACGTGGCCAAGCCGGGCCGGATCATTCTGCTGACGTCGGGCACCACCGGCACGCCCAAGGGGGTGCCGCGCTCACCGCAGCTGCGTTCCGCGGTGGGCGTGTGGGTAACGATCCTCGATCGCACCGGCCTGCGCACCGGGTCGCGAATCTCGGTGGCGATGCCCATGTTTCACGGGCTGGGGCTGGGAATGCTGATGCTCACCGTGGCCCTGGGCGGCACGGTGCTAACCCACCGCCACTTCGACGCCGAAGCCGCGCTCGCGCAGGCGTCGCTGCATCGCGCCGACGCGTTCACGGCGGTGCCGGTTGTGCTCGCGCGCATCCTCGCCCTGCCCGAGCGGGTGCGGGCCCGCAACCCCGTGCCCTACCTGCGGGTCGTGATGTCGAGCGGGGACCGGCTCGACCCGACTTTGGGGCAGCGGTTCATGGACGCCTACGGCGACATCCTCTACAACGGCTATGGCTCCACCGAGGTCGGCATCGGCGCGCTCGCAACTCCCGCGGAGTTGCGCGAAGCGCCCGAGACCGTCGGGAAACCGGTCGCCGGCTGCCCGGTGCGCATCCTCGACAAGAACGGCAAGCCGGTCGGTGCGCGCGTCACCGGCCGCATTTTCGTGGGCGGCGAGCTGGCCAGCGAGGGGTATACCGGCGGTGGCGACAAGCCAGGCGCCAAGGCCGTCGTCGACGGCATGACCAGCACCGGCGACATGGGCTACCTCGACAATGCCGGCCGGCTGTACATCGTCGGCCGCGAGGACGACATGATCATCTCCGGCGGGGAGAACGTCTATCCGCGCGCGGTCGAGAACGCCCTCGCTCAGCACCCGGCGATCGCCGACAACGCGGTCATCGGAGTCCCCGACGAAAAGTTCGGTCATCGATTGGCCGCGTTCGTGGTCCTGCACCCCGACACTGACGCCGATGAAACGACGTTGCGGGAGTACCTCAAGGGCAAAGTCGCGCGATTCGAGCAGCCCCGGGACATCAACATCGTCACCAGCATCCCCCGCAATCCGGCGGGCAAGGTCGTGCGCAGGGAGCTGTCCGGCTAGGCGCGCGGCGAAAGCCCTACTGCTGCTTGGGTTCCAGGGCGGCGACCTGCTTGGCCAGCCAGTTCGGCGCCAGCACCGAGACGACGGTGGCGCCCGCGGTGGCGCTGATGACGCCGGTCCAGGCGACCGGGCCCAGCGGGGTGCAACCGAAGAAGTGGCTGACGCCGGGGGTTTGGACGATGGCGACCAGCACACCCGCGCTCCCCAGCGCCGTGCCCAGCACCAGCGGGCTGTGGCGGCGCGTCAGCAGGGTCTGCGCGAGCTGCGTGGTCACCAGCGCGGTGAGTCCCATCGTCGACGTGCGGCGTTCGGTGCCCGGTGTCCAGCGACCGATGGCCCAGGCCGCGGTCGCGCCCGCGGCCGTGATGGCGCCCCGCGTGACGATCTGCCGCATCAGCGGCGCGTCGAGGGAGGGCGGAGGCCCGGACAGCGTCGCCAACTGGAACGCGCGGTGTAATTCCTCGGCGTCGCGGTCGACCCCCTCCTCGTCCTCCTCGGGCTCGGAGAACTGTGGGGTGACGGCGACCGCAAGGGCGGGGAACATGTCGGTGAGCAGGTTCACCAGCAGCAGCTGGCGGGTGCCCACCGGGGCCCGGCCGGTGCCCAGGGCGGTGCCGATGAGGGTGAACAGCACCTCGCCGACGTTGCCGCCGACCAGGATGCCCACCGCGTCGCGGACGCCACCCCACATCCCGCGCCCCTCGACCAGCGCGTCGAGCAGCACGCCCAGATCGTTGTCGGTCAGCACGATGTCGGCCGCCCCGCGCGCTGCGGACGAGCCGCGACCGCTCACACCGATGCCCACATCGGCCATCCGGATCGCGGCCGCGTCGTTGGCCCCATCGCCGACCATCGCGACCGCCTGCCCGCTGTCCTGCAGCGCCGCGACGATCTGCACCTTCTGCTCCGGGCTGACGCGGGCGAAGACCTGGACGTCGGCGGCGACCTTGGCGCGATCCTCCTCACCGAACGCGACGAGTTCGGCGCCGGTCATCTCGCGCGCGTCCGCCGGCAGACCCAGTTGCCGGGCGATCGCCCGCGCGGTCACCGGGTGGTCGCCGGTGATCAGCACCACCCGCCGGCCGGCTTCCACGAGCGCCTCGATCAGCGGCCGCGCCGACGCCCGCGCGGTGTCCGCCAAACCGACGTAGCCGATCAACTCGAGGTCGTGCGCGGCGGCGTCGACGGCATCGGCGTCGGTGTCCTCCTCGCCGGTCCCGTGCTCCCACGTGCGCTGGGCGACCGCCAGCACCCGCAGGCCCTGCTCGGCAAGGCGCAGCACCAACGACTCCGCGCGGTCGAGGTCGGCGTCCGCATCGGCGAAGCGGCAGCGCGGAAACACTTCTTCCGGCGCGCCTTTGACCATGAGCATCGGCCCGCCGTTTCCGGCCGACGTGCCGATCGCGGCGGAGTAACCGCGGCTGGATTCGAACGGTACATCGGCGAGCACGGTCCAGCCCGAGTCCCATTGGGAGTCAATGGAATTCGCCGCTGTGAGGATCGCCTCGTCGGTCGCGTGCGCGTGGCCGCCGCCGTTGTGGGGCTGCGTGCTGCTGCGCGCGGCGGCCCGCACCACCGCGGCCGACGCCGGGTCGGTGACGTCGGGGAACGGAGCGTCCACGCCGGCCCCGTGCGGGACGCCGCGGACGACGCGCAGGCGGTTCTCGGTGAGCGTGCCGGTCTTGTCGAAACACACCGTCTCGACCCGGCCCAGCGCTTCGACCGCCCGCGGGGTGCGGACCAGCACCCCGCGCCGCGACAACCGCTGGGCGGCGGCCAGCTGGGCCAGGGTGGCCACCAACGGCAGGCCCTCGGGGACGGCGGCCACGGCGATGGCCACCCCATCGGCTACCGCCTGACGCAACGTTCCCTGATGCAGCAGCGCCAACGCGGTCACCGTCGCGCCGCCGGCCAGGGTCAGCGGCAGAACCTTGCTGGTCAACTCGCGCAACCGGGCCTGCACCCCGGCCGCGGACTCGACGTCGGCGATCGCCGAGATCGCGCGCTGGGCGGCGGTGCCCGCACCCGTCGCGACGACGATCGCGCGGGCGTGCCCGGCGACGATCGTGCTGCCCTCGAACAGCATGCTGGCGCGATCGGAGTCGGCGACGGCGACGGGCTCGACCTGCTTGTCCACCGGCAGCGACTCGCCGGTGAGGAAGGATTCGTCGACTTCGAGGTCCTCGGCGACCAGCAGGCGGGCGTCCGCCGGGACCACCTCGGGGGCGGCCAGGTCGATGATGTCGCCGGGCCGCAGCGACTTCGCGTTCACCGAGACCGTGCGTTCGACGGTGCGGGCCGCCTCCAACCGGCGGTGCGCCGTGGCCACCGCGGGGAGCACCACGCGCCGCGCGTATTGATCCTGCTCGGCGAACAGCTCGGCGACGGCGGCCTCGGCCCGCAACCGCTGCACCCCGCCGGCGACGGCGTTGGCGGTCATCACGCCCGCCACCAGCAGCGCGTCGACGCTGCTGCCGACGATCGCCGAGGCCGCCGCCCCCACGGCCAGGATCGGCGTCAGAGGATCCGACAACTCGGCCCGCGTCGCGGTCAGCAGCCGCCCCACCCGGCTGGCCGGCCCGCGCAGCGGCGCGACCAGCGGGTTGTAGGACAGGTCGTCGAGGAGTTGGCGCCAGGGCGCGGTGCCCGGTTCGACCGCCAGGGGCCGCGTGCGGCTGGCCAGCCGGGCATAGACGATCTCCGGGTCGAGGGCGTGCCACGCGGTCAGCGGCTGCGGTGTCGGGTCGGGCAGCCGAAGCACCCGGGAGGCCGCGAAGGTGCCCTGCATCAGCGCGGCCGCGGCGGCGGCGTTGACCGGGTTGAGCCAGCGCTGCACGGCGAAGGGGCTCAGCGTGCGCGGGTCGCCGGTGACCAACAGCAGCCCCGCGAGCGTGCTGCCGCCCTTCGCGAGGCGCACCGCCGATTCGGTCGCCGCCCGGGCCACCGGCAGCGCCGACAGGATGCGCACCGCGGCGGCGAGGTCCGTGCCGGTGATGATGTCCGCCGTCCACGGCGTCGCCGCCTGCGGGTCGTCGAGCGCCACCCCGACGTCGGCGATGGCCAGCGCGGCCAACGTGTCGGTGGACGCGAAGTCGCGGTGAAGCGCGGTGATGAGCAGCACGGGCCCGCGATCCGTGCGCAGGTCGCGCACCAACTGCAGCAGCGGCGTGCCCGGCGGGTGGCTCACGGCGACGCTGGCGGTCAGGTCCTCGGTGCCGGCGACGTGGCGTAACACCACCCGGGCGCCGGTCCGGTGTGCGATCTGCAGCAGCGGAATGGCGAACGGGTCGACTTCCCACCCGACGTCGACGCTGCCGACGCGCTCGCCGTCGACCACCAGATCGGCATGTTCGAGGCCCTGCGCCGGCGTCGCCGACGACCCTTGCGCCCGGACCCACCGCAACCGGGCGCCGGTGGCGGGCAACTCGTCCGGGTCCGGATCGGGGGCTTCCTCACCGTGCAGCAGCGCGTCGGCGACCTCGTAGACGCGGTCCTCGTCCCACCCGGGTACGTCGCCGCGCGCCTGCAGCACGGCGCGGTTGTCGCCACGCAGCGCGGCGCCGTCGACCACGACCACCTTGACCCGGTCCAGCCGCCGCAAGGCGCCCGGGTCTAGAAACAGCTGCCCGGCGTTGGCCAATCCGCGGCCCAGAACGGCGGCGAACGACTGCCGGCCCGTGTGCGCGGCCCGCGGCACGCCGGCCAGCAGCGCGCCGGCCGCGTCCTCGGTGCCGCCGCCGGCCAGCAGCGCACCCGCCGCGGCCACCAGCGAGGCGTTGGCGGCCTGGTCGGCGTACTCCTCCACCGGCCCGGCCATCGATCCCTTCGCGGTGTCGATGGCGGCATCGATGGCCCCGCCCACCACCACGTGGGAAACCTCACCGGCCGCGGCCGCGGCCCAATTGTGCCGTGGTGCTTGCGATTTGGGGCCGGCCGAGGAAATGATCGGAACCACCGGAGCCTGCGGCCGGTCGGGTGAGGCCAGCTCCGGTTCGCGGTCCCGCCATCGCTGACGGTGCGCCGCGGCCTCGGAGACCTGCAGGCTGCGTTGTGCCAGGTCCAGCAGCGGCGTGCCGACCGCCTGCGTCAGCCCGTTGGCCAGTGCGGTCGACGCGCTGAGGGCGATGTCGGTGCCGACGCGACCCAGGCGCGACTCCAGCACGGCAACCACCCGCGGCTGATGATTCAGCAGCGCGGCGGCGGCGCGGGCGCTTCGCGGCGCGACGGGGAGGCGGCCCAACCAGCCGGTCACCGCGGCGCCGATGGCCGCCACGTCCATGGCCGCGGCGCTGAACGGGACCAGGATCGCCAACGGATTTCCGGGGTCGGCGAACGGCGCGGTCCGGGATGCCTCCTTGGGGGCGACCAAGGTCAAGTCCGCCGCGACGCGGCAGATCGTCTCGCGAACCCGGTCCAGCACGGCATCGCCATCGGGTTCGTTCTCGAATTCGACCACCAGCCGGCCGAGGGCGCCCTCGACGTGGGCCGAGGCCACTCCCGGAATCCGGCGGACCGGCTCCTCGACCGCCGGCGCGTGCTCGTGCCAGTCCGGGAACGGCAGTAACGGGTCCAGGTCCAGATGCACGCGCCGCCCGCTCTGCCAACGGACCGGTGGGGTGACGCGGGGCCCGGAACCGTTGGTGGAACCGGTCAATCCGACGGCCCGGCCCGTCGTCTGGGCCATCGACTGCACAACCGGGACCGCGAGTTCGGCGACCGGGTTGGTCAACGCCTGCAGAGCGTCCGCGGCCCCGGCCGCGGTGGCCACGCCGGCCCGCACCACCTGCGCGGCCCCGTCGGTCATGCCGGCAACGAGGCTGGCAACGCCCGGAATCCTCACTCGGTCACCCTTCGATTACCTCTACCGCGCCTAATGATCCTGGGGGGTTGGGGGCCTGTCCACATTTGCGACGGTGGACGTGCGACGACAGCGGTGACGCCGGTGGGTCGTGCCTTCCTTCGGTGACCGGTGGTGCAGTCGCTTCCCCTGCGGACAGGTTACCGGCTCGCCGGAAAACCAAACCTGCTGAACAGGCCGGGGTCCAGGAAGACGGTGATGGTGGCGATGCCGGCGGCGCCCGCGGTGAGGACGTGGATGGAATGGGCCCGCATCGTCCCGTCCGGGCCGCGGCGGTACTCGGCGACGGCGGGTTGTGCGTTCGCGGCGGTCGGGATCATCGCGACATCACCGGCCTTGGCGAGAGCGCGTGCGGCGAGGAACCGCAGCACCGGGTCGCGCCCGGCGAACCACACGGGCAGCGGTGGCATTTCGAGCTTCACATCCGCTTGCAACAACGCGGTAAGGGCGGCCATATCGGCGTTTTCGAATGCCGCGCAATAGCGGTCGAGGAGTTCACGGCGCGCGGCGTCATCGGGTTCGGACAGGCTTTCCTCGGCGGGGGAGAGCTCGGCGAGCCGGGCCCGCGCCCGCTGCAGCGAGCTGTTGACGGCGGCCGGTGTCGTTTCGAGCAGCTCGGCAACCTCGGCGGCACTGAACTGCACGACGTCGCGCAGGATGAGCACCGCTCGCTGGCGGGCCGGGAGCTCCTGCAGGGCCGTCATCACGGCCAGCCGCAGGCTTTCCCGCGCGGTGACGTTGTCCTCCGGCGTGAACATCAGCGAGTCGGGAATGGGCTCCAGCCATTCGTGCGCACCGCCGACCGCGTCGAGGCTGGCGTCCGGGTCGGTCGATCCGTCACCCAACCCGGCCGGCAGCACGCGGCGGGCGCGGTTCTGCAGCGCCCGCAGGCAGGCCGTCGTCGCGATCCGGTACAGCCAGGTCCGCAGCGCGGCGCGTTCCTCGAACGCCTGGTAGCCGCGCCAGCCGTTGAGATAGGTCTCCTGAACGAGGTCCTCGGCGTCGTGCACCGACCCGAGCATGCGGTAACAGTGCGCGATCAGCTCTGCCCGAAACGGCGCCGCCTGCGCGATGAAGTCCTCTTTCGCCGGCATGGGTTCTCCTGTCTCGGCTGCGACCGAACGCTACTCCAGTACCGAGACGGCGGACCGGGGAAATTCATCGGTCCACGAGCGATGAATTTCGGTGCGGCGACGTCTCTCAACTTGTGGACGCACATTCGATGAGAGCGAGGAAGAACATGAACGAGCCACTCACAGCCGAGGGGCTGGCCGGCACCAGGGCGATCGTGACCGGGGCGAGCCGCGGATTCGGCCGCGCCATCGCCGGCGCCCTGGCGGTGGTGGGCGCCGAGGTGGTCGGCGTTGCGCGCAACGGGCCCGGGCTGAACGAGGTGCGCGACGAGTTGGGCGGTGGCTTCCTTCCGGTGGTCGCCGACGCCGCCGACCCGGCGACGGCGCAGCGGCTCATCGACGAGTACCGGCCGCGGACGCTGGTCCTGTGCGCCGGGGCGACGCCGCAGATGAGCCCACTGCAGGACCAGAGCTGGCACAGCTTCAGCCAGAACTGGAATGTGGATGTCGCGCAAGCGTTTCACTGGATCCGCTACGCGCTGCGGCGCCCGCTCGCGCCAGGCAGTTCGGTGATCGCCGTGTCCAGCGGCGCCGCCGTGGCCGGGTCGCCGCTGAGCGGGGGTTACGCGGGGGCCAAGGCCACGGTCAGGTTCATCGCCAGCTACGCCGCCGTCGAATCGGAGCGGTCCGGCCTGGGGATCCGCTTCGTATCCGTCCTGCCGCGGCTGACACCCGCCACCGGTCTCGGCGCCAAGGCTGTCGCGGCGTACGCCGAACGGCAAGGGGTCGACGTCGAGTCGTTCGTGCGGGCGGGCGGACCCGCGCTCACCGCGGAGCAGGTGGGCGAATCCGTCCTGGCGATCGCCACCGAAGGTCGTGGCAGCGGCGACGCGTACCTGCTCACCTCGACGGGCCTGTCGGCGGTGGCCTGAGAACCTCGAAACCCCAAGGAGGACAACGCAATGAACACACCCGCCATCGTGTCGGCGCAGGACTGGGCGGCCGCGCGCGAACAACTGCTGGTGAAGGAGAAGGAAGTCCTGCGGGCCCACGACGCCCTGGCGGCGGCCCGCCGGCGGATGCCCTGGCTGGCCGTCGACAAGGACTACGCGTTCGAGGGGCCCGAGGGTCGGGTCAACCTGCTGGGCCTCTTCGCGGGCCGGCGTCAGCTGATCGTGTACCGCGCATTCTTCGAGCCGGGGGTGGACGGCTGGCCCGACCATGCCTGCCGCGGCTGCTCGATGATGGCCGACCACGTCGGGCACCTCGCCCACCTGAACGCTCGGGACACCACCCTGGTGTTCGCTTCGCGGGCAGCCCAGGCCGACATCGCGCGGCTGAAGGCGCGGATGGGTTGGCACATGCCGTGGTACACGCTCACCGACGATTTCGATGCCGACTTCGGCGTGGACGAATGGCACGGCACCAACGCGTTCATCCATGACGGTGACCGCGTGTTCCGGACCTACTTCATCAACAACCGCGGCGACGAGGTGATGGGCAACACCTGGAGTTACCTCGACATGACGGCGCTCGGGCGCCAGGAGAACTGGGAGGACTCGCCGGACGGTTACCCGCAAACCGCGCCGTACGAGTGGTGGGAATGGCACGACGCATACGGCGAGCGTGCACCGTCGCGGTGGTTCGGTGACCCCGATCCGGACAATCCCAACGACCCGCGGCCGCCGCGCGGCGGCTAATTCCAGCCGACCGCAATTCGCGTTTCAGCCCGAATAACACGAATGCGCGGTAGCCGTCCACCGGCTACTCGCGCAATATTCGGCTGAGTAAATTCGGTCTATAGAATTCGGTGGTTCGCCCTGTTGACGTGGTACCCGGCCGGGAACGACTTCTCGATGACCTGCAGTTGGTGGTCCACCCTGGACTCGAGCTCGAGGACGACGCAGCTGTCGCCGACGGCCTTGGACTCGAGGACTATGTACCGCTGACCGCAATCCATGATGGGATCACCTGAGTGCAATGTTTCGACGGGCACCAATTCAGGGCTTCCGTTTGATTCCACCCATCACACGCTAGGTCAATTCCGTGGGCGAGGGAATAGTCTGCCCGCCACCGTTACGATTCACTGCGCCGCGGGCTGCTTGAAGAACACACTGACGCGCGCGATCAGCCCATCGTCGCCCCGCTCGAACAGAATGCATTCCGGCCACCGCTTGGTGACCCCGTCGATCTCGAACGACTCCGTCAGCTCCACGTAGGACAGGCGGGCGTTCACGTGCGAAACCCGCTGCACGTCCAGCCGGTGACCGTCCAAGTTGGTGAGGACCTTGCGCAGGTAGGCGACGTAGTGCTGCTTGCCCTCGACGACGTCGCAGAACGGCCCCTCGCGGGTCAGGCCTTCGTCGGCGATCGTCGTGGCGAGGCCGTCCCAGTCGTGTGCGGCCAGGCAGTCCAGGTAGCGCTCGACCACTCCGGTGGTCACGTCGACTCCACGCACAACACAGTAGGCGAGCGGCGAGCCGCAAAACAGCTTTGCCAAAGCGCCGCGCCCCTCCCGGCGGTGCGGGCGACAATGGGGCGATGAGCGCACCCAGCCCGCCGGATTCGCCGCCCGCGGCCCCGAGTTGCTATCGGCATCCGGGCCGGCCGACATACGTGCGCTGCAACCGTTGTGAGCGCTACATCTGCGGGGACTGCATGCGCGACGCCGCCGTCGGTCAGCAGTGTGTGGAGTGCGTCCGGGCGGGCGCCCGGACCATCCGGCAGCCGCGGACAAGGTTCGGCGGGCGGCTGCGGTCGGCCACGCCGGTGCTCACCTACGTCCTGATCGCGATCAACGTGGCGGCCTTCGTGCTGCAGATGGCCTCGGGGAATCTGGAAAAGGAGCTCGCGTTGTGGCCGCCGGCGGTCGCCGACGGCCAGTTCTACCGGTTGGTGACGTCGGCGTTCCTGCACTACGGGGCCACGCATCTGCTGTTCAACATGTGGGCGCTGTATGTGGTGGGGCCACCCCTCGAAATGTGGTTGGGCCGACTGCGTTTCGGTGGGCTCTACGCGCTGAGTGGGCTGGGCGGTTCGGTCCTGGTCTACCTGATCTCGCCGCTCGACACGGCGACGGCGGGTGCCTCGGGTGCCATCTTCGGCCTGTTCGGCGCCACCTTCGTGGTGGGCAAGAGGCTGGCCGCCGACATCCGCTGGGTCGTGGCGGTGATCGCGATCAACCTCGTCTTCAATCTCCTGGTGCCGTTGTTCAGCTCGCAACGCGTCAGCTGGCAGGCGCACGTGGGTGGGCTGGTCACGGGCGGGCTGGTCGCCGCGGCCTACGTCTACCCGCCACGGGAGCGCCGCAACATGATCCAGGCGGCGGTCACACTCCTGGTGCTGGGGGCATTCGCCGTGCTGATCTGGTGGCGCACGGCTGAATTGCTCGCGGAGTTCTCCGCATGAGCTGGTGGGTCGCACACGCCGAGCGCACGCTGACCGAGGACGTGCCCGCGCCCCCTGGCGAGGTCCGTGACTTCTACGTGGACCTGGACAACATCAAGCTCGTCCACCCGCTGATCGTGTCCGTGGAGACGTTGGCGCGCACCGAAACCGCGGATGGTGTGGTGCACAGCTATCGGGTTCGGGATCGAATCCCGTTGGGGCCGTTCACGATGACCATCACCTACCGCGCTCGGCTGCGGGTGCCAGCGGTGGGCGACGTGCTGACCGAGGCCGACCAATCCCCGGGCGTTCACCTGCGCGGGACGGTGAGCTTCGAGCCGACCGCGGCGGGTACCCGTGTCACCGAGCGGATCCGGATAGCGGCGCCCCGGCCGCTGGCCCCGATGACGACGCGCGAGGCCGTCAAGGCGCACATCGAGATGCTGGCCGGCATCCGCCGCCACTTCGAGACGGGCTGATCAGCGCGGCTTCCACTCCGACGTCAACGCCGACTCCGAGAGATACTTCGTCGAACTCCACCCGCCGTCGACAACGATCGTCTGGCCGTTGATGAAGGCCGCGCCGGGCGAGCACAAGAACGCCACCGTGCTCGCCACGTCGTCGACCGTTCCCAGCCGCTGGTGCGGTGTCATCTCGGTGTTGATGCGCCGGAACCGCTCGTCGTGCAGGCGATGCTCGGTCATCGGGGTCTGAATCACCCCGGGCGCCACCGCATTACAGCGTATCCCCTGCGCCCCGTACTGGCAGGCGATGTGGGTGGTCAGCGCCGTGAGGCCGCCCTTGGCCGCCGAGTACGCGCCGCCGCGCAGGCCGCCGACCACGGCGAAGGTCGACGTGACGTTGATGATCGCCGACCCGGGCGGCATGTGCGGCAACACCTCCCGGATGAGTCGGAACGGGGCGCGCAGCATCAAACCGAGGAAATGGTCCAGCGATTCGTCGTCCGTCTCGTGCACCGGCTTCGGGCTGCCTATCCCCGCGATGTTGATCAGGAAGTCGATGTGGCCCCACCTGTCCAGGGCCGTGTCGGTGATCCGCTTGGGTGCATCGTCGTCGGTGAGATCGACGGCTACGGTCGCCACCCGGTCGGGGCCGCCGATGTGGCGCGCCAGTTCGGCGAGCTTCTCGTCGCTTCTCCCGGTCGCCACGACCGCCATCCCGGCCTCGACGAGCTTGGCCGCGCAACCGAAGCCGACCCCGCCGCTCGCCCCCGTCACCACCGCTACCTGCATGTCATTGCTCCGCTTTCATGAGCGCCGCCTTGATCTGGTGCTTCAATATCTTTCCCGCGTCGTTCTTGGGCAGCACATCCCAAAGCACCAGCTGCTCAGGGGCTTTGAACCGCGCCAGCCCCGACTCTTCCAGGAAGCCACGCAGGCTGGCCACATCCAGGCCGGGACCGCCCGCGGGCACCACGACGGCGCAGGCCCGTTCCCCGGTCCGGTCGTCGGGTAGTCCGACGATGGCGATCTCCGCGATGCCGGGGTGGCCGGCGAGGATGTCCTCGACTTCCTTCGGCGAGATGTTCTCACCGTTGCGGATGATGATGTCCTTGGCGCGTCCGGTGACGACCAGGTAGTCATCGTCGAGCCATCGCCCCAAGTCTCCGGTGCGAAAGAAGCCCTCGTCGTCGAAGGCGTCCGCCTCGTCTTCAAGGTGGTGGTAGCCGGTCAGCATCTGCGGCCCCCGCGCGTGGATCTCCCCCCCGACCAGTTTGACGTCGGCCAGGCCGACGCGACCGTCGGTGTCGGCGGCGTGATCGATGTCCCGGAACGACCCGACCGTGGTGACGGGGACTTCCGTCGACCCGTACACGCGGGTGACGACCGCCGACTCGAAAAAGGCCGCGGCCCTGCGGATCAGCGCGGGCGCCACCGACGCGCCGCCACAGACGAACAGCTTCAGATCCGGCAGTCGGGTGCCGGCGCGCTCCGCGGCGGCCAGCAGGTGTTCCAGGAACGGTGTCGCCCCGGCGATGTGTGTGCACCGCTCGGCCTGCATGAGTGCGACGGCGTCGTCGCCGTCCCACCGGTCCATCAAAACCGCGGTCGTGCCCAGCAGCAGCGGGCATTCGAACGCATAGATGGAACCGCCGATGTGCGCGATCGGCGACGCGACCAGGAACGCATCGCCCGGCTCGACGAGCCAGTGCTCACCGAGTTGGCGAATCAGTGCGTGGATCGAGTTATGGCTGTGCAGAACGCCTTTCGGCCGTCCGGTGGTACCAGACGTGTAGAGGATCATGCGGACGGCATCGGGATTCAGCGCGGGCAGCGCCGCGCGCGACGCCCGGTCTTCGAACAGCGAGGCGTAGGGCACGTTGTCCCCGTCTGCGTCCCCCCGCACGAGTACGACCTCGGGCGGCGACTCCAGCTGTGCGGTCACCCGGCCCAGCATCGCGGCAAAATCCTGACGACCGAACTGCGCTGGGGCAAAGATCATTCGGCTGTCGGCGTCTTCCAGGACGAACCGAAGTTCCCGGTCGCGCATGGACGGCAGGATGGGGTTGGCCACCATCCCCGCCAGCGTGCTGCCCAGGTAGATCACGGCGGCCTCGTGCCAGTTGGGCAGCATGAACGACACCACGCTGCCCGGCGGGATCCGCGCGTGCAGCGCGTGCGCCAGCGCCGTCGCCTGCTGGTACAGGCTCAGGCAATCCAGCCGCCGGTCCCCGTCGACCACCGCCACCCGTCGCGGCGTGCGCTCGGCGGCCTCGCGCAGCGCGTCGGCCAGCGTGCCGGCGACCCACCAACCGCGCGCGTATGCCTCGGCGGCGCGTTCGTCGTCCCACCGAACCCGCCGCCCCCCGATCAGCTTCCGGGTGGATGCCATTGCGGCAGCTTAGCCACGAACGCGGCGCATCGTCATCGAGTGCCGGAAGCGCGACGCGGGATGGGTGTTGATGGTGACCTGGGCGACCTGCCCGTCGGAGGTCGTGTAGGTCCGTTGCACCTGCAATGCCGGTGTCCCCGAATCGATCTCGAGGCCGGTCGCCAGGTCTCCGGAAATGACCACCGCGGCGATCTCCTGCTGGACCTCGACGATGCTGAGGCCGAACAGGTCCTCGATCAGCGGGAAGATGGGGCCCTCGTGGCGCTGCAGCAACCGGCCGACCCCGGCGAACGCGCGGTTGATGTAGTACTCGGTGCGGCACAGCGCGGACCCGGGTGACTCGGTCGTGACGGCCCGTCGGAAGCCGCGCACGGTCAGCCATTGTTCGCCGGTCGTCAGCCCGGTCCGGTCGGCCAGTTCGTCGTCGATGGTGATCATGGCGACCGATTCGATGGCGAATCGGGTGTCCGTCGCGAACGCCAGCAGGTCATTGATCGACATGACGTGCTGGACGTAGGAGTCGGCCGACGGCCGCGGCACCACGAGGGTTCCGGTCCGTGGGCGCGACGACACCAGATTGTCCTCGCGCAGGCGCCGCAGCGCCTCGCGAATGGTGTAGCGGCTCACCGCAAATCGCTCACACAGTTCGTGTTCGGTCGGCAATTGCGAGCCCACCGGATAGACGCCCTCCACGATCTCTTTCCGCAACGCGCGGGCGACCTGCAGGTACCGGTGGTCGACGACTCTGGCTTCGGTCATCTCGCCCCTTCGGATTCCCGCCGCAATGCCAGCACGCTGCCGTCGGCGTCCGCCGAGACGTACAGCGTGCCGTCCGGCCCGGCGGCGATGCCGGCGAACGGGCCCTGCGGCCCGGAGAAGGGCGGCATGCCGCGCAGCGGCTTGGGCATCACGCCGGGCGGCGCACCCACCGGCAGGCCCGAGGCGATGGTGCGGCGCGCGCCGTTGTCCAGGTCGACGGCGACCAACTCCTTGGCGCCGGCGTCCACCACATACAGCTGCCCGTCGCGCACCAGGATGCCCTGGGGCCGCTGCAGGCCGTCGCATACCGTGCCGCCCGGGCCGTCCAGTCGGGCCACCCGCCCGGCACCCGCCTCGGAAGCCAGGCATCCGCCACCGGGCGTGACGGCCACCCCCACCGGCTCGCTGAGCCCGGTCGCGACCACCTCGACCGCGCCGGACCGGATGGACACCACCCGCCCCGCGCCCAGTTCCGCCGCGACCACGGCACCCCCCGGGGCGACCGCGATCCCGTAGAGCTGATCGAAACCCTCTGCCAACACCTCGCTTTCACTGCCGGCCGGCCGGTAGCGGGCCACCTGCCCGTTGGATGTGGTCACGAGGAACTCGCCGCCGGCCAGGGCGGCCAGCCCCCGCAGGAAGCCCGGATAGCCCGGGCTGAACAGCATTCCGGCGGTCCGCATCGTGCCGTCGGGCAGCAGCACATAAAAGTACGTCCCGTCGGCGATGTAGAGGTTGCCGTCAGCGCCGACCGCCAGGTCCAGCGGCCAGTTCAGTCCGCCCGGCAGCGCGGTCTGGGTACGGCCGTCGCCGAGGATCTCGGTGATCTCGCCGGTGAAGTTCGAGACGAACAGGCGCTCACCGACGAACGTGAGGTTGTCCAGGCCGGGGTTGAGCGTGGCCAGCACGGTCCGGTCGCCGCTGCGGGGGTCGATGCGCAGCACCTGGCCGCTGTGCACCTGCGTCGACACGATGCGCCCGCGGGAATCGAACTTCACCGCGTCGGGAACGCCCAGGTCACCGGCCACCCGCTCGGGGTGACCGGCGCCGGGGTCGATGCGCCAGATCTCGTTGGCCCCCATCAGCGGGAAATACAGCATGCCGTCGGGCCCGAACTCCATCGCGTTGGGCGACGGCGCGTTGTCGAGCAGCACCCGCGCCGCACCGTCGGCCGGGTCCAACTCCAGCAGGCGGCCACCGTCGCGGCATTCGCCGATGAAGAGCCGGTCTTGGTAAAACGTGATGCCGTTGGCCGACGGCACGTCGTCGCGCAGCACCCGGGTGTGGCCGGCCGGATCGCGCACGCTCACCCGGCCGTCCATGACCTCGGTCGCGAACAGGTTGCCGTCGGGGTCGAAGGCCACGTCGTCGGGCGCGATGATGTCGCCGCCCTTGGCGCTGACGACGTCCAGCCGACCGGTCGCCGGGTCGAACGCGCTGATCTGGCTGCCGGTCACCTGGGCGATGTAGATGCGGCCGTCCGGGCCGGTGCGCAGGCCGTTCGCACCGAAGAGCCGGCTCGGCGGCGTCAGGCGGGTGAGGCTCCAGCCGTCGGCGACGCTCGGCGCCCGCTCGCCTACGTAGCGGCCCCACGATTGTGACACTCCGGCCATCACCGCTCGCACGTTAGCAATCGATCAATGGTCCAGACAATAGTCGCGGACGGTTTCGAGCCGGCACTTGACGGGCCGCCATACGCGAGAGAATCATGCTCTCTGATGAGTGCACATCATTATCTTGTCCGGACAATTGGCTGACCCGATGGCGACCGGCCTGCTGAACCTGGACGGGCGCGTCGTCGTGGTCTCGGGCGCGGCGGGGGGCGGCATCGGGACCACCATCACCCGCATGGTCGCCGAGGCCGGCGCGACCGTGGTCGCGGTCAGCCGGGGGCAGGACAACCTCGACCGGCACCTCGGGCCGCTGCGGGCCGCGGGCCTCGCCGTCGTGCCCGTCGCGGCCGACGCCTCCACCGAAGACGGTGTGCGGGCCACGATCGACGCCGTGCGGCGGGCCGATGGTGAACTGCACGGGCTGGTCAACGTCGCCGGCGGCGCGGACCCGTCGACGTGGATGCCATCGACACGGGTGACGCGCACCGACTGGCGCGACCTGTTCACCCGCAATCTCGAAACGATGTTCTTCATGAGTCAGGCCGTGGCCGCGGAACTGAAGGGGCACAACCGTGCGGGCTCCATCGTGTCGATCTCGTCGATCAGCGGCATGAACACGGCGCCTTTCCACATCGCCTACGGCACGGCCAAAGCCGCGATCGTGGCGGCGACCCGCACCATGGCTCTCGAACTGGCCGACGGCGCGGCCCCGATCCGGGTGAACGCCGTCGCGCCGGGCGTGACCGAGACACCGGCGTCGGGCACCTATGTCGACTCCGATCCCGAACGAGACCGCCGCGCCATCGCGATGGGGCGCCGCGGCCGGCCGGCGGAGGTGGCCGGTGCGGTCCTGTTCCTGCTCTCGGACCTGTCGAGCTACATCACCGGCCAAACGCTGTTGGTGGACGGCGGATTGAACCTCAAGTGGGGACACCTGGGTGCCGACAACACCTCGGTGTTCCTCAAGGACGACACATTCCGCGCGGCGATCACGCGCTGGGACGGGTAGAAAGCGAGGGGCCCGATGGCACAGAACGGCGCGGCCGCGCCCGAGGAGATGACCGAGCCGGTCACGATCCCGGTAGAGGCGTACCTCTCCGAGGAATACCTGCGCGCCGAGCGCGACAAGCTCTGGCGCAAGGTGTGGCAGCAAGTCGGGCGCGTGGAAGACCTGCCCAAGGTCGGCAGCTACCTCACCTACGACATCCTGGACGACTCCGTCGTCGTGATCCGCACCGGACCCGACACGCTCAAGGCGCACCACAACGTGTGCATGCACCGCGGGCGCAGGCTGGTCGACACCCCGGACGGCGCGAGAAACGCTTGCGGCCACAAGAAGTCGTTCGTGTGCGGGTTTCACGGCTGGACCTACGACCAGGACGGCGTCTGCACCCACGTGCCCGAGCGGCAGGACTGGCAGGGCGCACTGACGCCGGAGAACACCCACCTGGCGCCGGTCAACGTCGACACCTGGGGCGGCTGGGTCTGGATCAACATGGATCCGGCGTGCGAACCGTTGCGGGACTACCTCGAGCCCGCCGCGACCATGCTCGACCCGTTCCGCCTGCAGGACATGCGCTGCAAATGGCGGAAATGGCTGCATTTCGAATGCAATTGGAAGGTCGCGATGGAGGCCTTCAACGAGACCTACCACGTCGCTACCACCCATCCGCAGTTCAACAAATTCGGCAACTTCCGCGGCTGGGCGATGGCGCAGGGCAAGCACAGCAACATCGGCTACGACGCGCCCAAGGGGCTCGAAGAGACCAAATCGAAGATCCGCCTGGGTACCGGTGCGGACCCGCGGATCTCGACGGCGGAGATGCAGATCTACACGCTGGAGGAAACCAACGCCACCACCACCAAGACCCTGGTGGAGGCGGCGCGCCGGCTGGTCGACGAGCTGCCCGCGGACACCCCCGCCGGTCGGGTGCTCGAGCACTGGTTGTCCTCGGCGCGACGTGACGACGCGGCGCGTGGCGTCGAGTGGCCGACCATCGACCCCGAACACCTGGCCAAGAGTGGTACCGCGTGGCAGATCTTCCCGAACTTCCAGATCGGCCAGGGCCTGACCACCGCGCTGTGCTACAGCGCCCGGCCCTTCGGCTACGACCCCGACAAGTGCATCTTCGAAGCCTCGTGCTACGAGCTCTACCCCAAAGGCGAAGAGCCGCAAACCGAATGGGTGTACGCGCCGCCGGATGACCCGAACTGGCGCAGCGTGCTGCCGCAGGACTTCTCCAACATGGCCGCCGTCCAGAAAGGCATGAAGTCGTACGGCTTCCGCGGCCCCAAGCCCAACCCGTACATGGAACGCAGCACCGCCAACCTGCACCGCAACCTCGCCCGTTACCTGGGCAGCGGTGCCCCGAAGGAACTAGCAACGGAGATGCAACGATGAAGGTCAATCTTGGTTTCGGCGCGCACAACTCCCACGACTGGGAGCGCGTGCTGGCCGAAGACTTCAGTCGGCCGCCGGCCACCCCGGACTGGGAATGCGTCCAGGCGACCCTGGCGATCGCCGACCTGGCCGAGCCGCTCGGGTTCGACGGCATCTGGATGCCCGAGCATTGCGGGACCCCATATGGCATGACGCCCAACCCCATTCAGGCGCTGAGCTATTTCGCCGGCCGCACCGAGCGGGTCGGCCTGGGCACCTTCGTCGTCGTCGCGCCGTGGTGGCATCCCATCCGGCTCGCGCACCAGATCGCCTACCTCGACATCCTGTCCAACGGCCGTTACACCACGATCGGCATCGGTCGAGGCGTCTCGAAGGGAGAGTTCGACGCCGTCGGCGTGCCGCGGGAGGAGAGCAGGCAGCGGTTCAACGAGACCCTCGACATCCTGCAGCTGGCGTTCTCCGGCGATCGGTTCTCCTACGACGGCGAGATCTTCAAGGTCCCCGAAATGTCGCTACGCCCCGAACCGCTCAGCAGCGACCTCTTTTCACGCATCTACAGCTCGTCCTCGACCGCTGAGTCGCTGGAGATCCTGGCCCGCCGCGGCATGGTCCCGCTCTTCGTCGGCAACAAGCCGATCGAGGACGCCGGACGGGAAGTGCAGAAGGTCAACACGTTCCGCAAGGAGGAGGGCCTGCCGCCCTGCCAGCCCAAGAACGTGATGTTCATGTACTGCACCACCGGTGACCCCGCCGCATCCGAGGAGTGGATCTGGACGGCCAACCGCGACGTCACCGTGCACTACGGGTTCGCCGACGCCTCGAATTTCAAGGGCGTCAAGGGTTACGAGGCCTACGCCGCGCGAGAGGCCACCGCGACGGCCGTCCTCGCGTCGTCCGTGACCGGTGACGCCAAGGCCGGCCCGTCGAAGACGCCCGGGTACCACGCGTCGAACCTGCTGATCGGCACGCCGGAGGAGATCTTCAACCGGATCAAGGCGGCCCAGGAGGCGTGCTCGTTCGCGGAGCTGACGATCGTCCCGCAGTTCGGCACCATGCCCTACGCCGAAGCGATGGCCAGCACCGAACTGTTCGCCAAGGAGGTGGTGCCCGCCGTGCAGAAGATGGACGCGCCCCTGCACGCCGCGGCACTGCCGGAGAACGCCCTGGCATGACGAACCCGGATTGCCCGCCATCGCAAACCCCGGACGACGTCGACTTCGAGGCGCTGCGCGAGAAGTACCGCCGGGAGCGCGAGAAGCGGCTGCGCCCGGAAGGATCCAAGCAGTACGTCGAACTGGTCGACGACTTCGCGGGATATTACGAAACCGACCCGCACTCACCGCCGTTGGTGCGAGAGCCGATCTCGGCGGACATCGACGTCGCCGTGATCGGCGGCGGCTTCGGTGGCCTGCTGTGTGGCGCCTACCTGAAGAAGGCGGGCGTCGAAGACGTTCGCATCATCGAGCTGGGTGGCGACTTCGGCGGGGTCTGGTATTGGAACCGATACCCGGGCATTCAGTGCGACAACGAGTCCTATTGCTACGTGCCGCTTCTCGAGGAGCTCAACTTCATCCCGTCGAAGAAGTTCGCCGACGGTGCCGAGATCTACGACCACTGCCGGCGCATTGGCAAGCACTACGGGCTCTACGACTCGGCCATCTTCTCCACCCAGGTCCGCGAGCTGCACTGGGACGAGACCGGCAAGCGGTGGCGGATCAGCACGGACCGCGGCGACGACATCCGGGCCCGCTTCGTCGTGATGGCCTCGGGACCGTTCCACCGGCCCAAGCTGCCCGGCATACCGGGGATCAACGACTTCAAGGGGCACAGCTTTCACTCCTCGCGCTGGGACTACGAGTACACCGGCGGGGACACGTCGGGTGGGTTGGACAAGCTCGCCGACAAACGCGTCGCGGTGGTGGGCACCGGGGCGACGGCGATCCAGATCGTGCCATTCCTGGGCCGGCACGCCAAGCAGCTGTACGTCTTTCAGCGCACGCCCTCTTCGGTGGGTGCGCGCAACAACGCGCCGACCGATCCGGAGTGGGTGAAGACGCTGAAGCCGGGCTGGCAGAAGGAGCGGCAGCGCAACTTCCACGCCTGGACATTCGAGGGGATGGCGCTGGGCCAGCCGGATCTGGTCTGCGATTTCTGGACCGAGTTGGGCCGCAACACCGCGGCGCGCGTCCTCGCGCTGGCCGATCCCGCCGCGATGACACCGGAACAGTTCATGGCCATCCGTGACGAGGAAGACTTCAAAGTGATGGAGCGGTTGCGGCGCAGGGTCGAGAGTTTGGTCGAGAACCCCGAAACCGCCGAAGCGCTCAAGCCCTACTACCGGTTCCTGTGCAAGCGACCGACCACGAACGACGAATACCTGCAGACCTTCAACCGCCCCAATGTGACCCTGGTCGACGTTTCGGCCAGCAAGGGAGTCGAGCGGGCGACCGCAAAGGGATTGGTGGCCAACGGCATCGAGTACGAGGTCGACTGCATCATCTACGCCAGCGGCTTCGAGATCACGACCGAGATCAGCCGCCGGTACTCCATCGACGCGATCGAAGGCCGCGGCGGGGTGTCGCTCTTCGACTACTGGCGCGACGGGTACAAGACGTTGCACGGGATGACCAGCCGCGGCTTTCCCAACCAGTTCTTCACCGGGTTCACCCAGGTGGGCATCTCCGCGAACATCGCCGCCAACTATGAGTTGCAGGGCGAGCACATTGCCTACCTCATTTCCGAGGCCCTGGCCCGCGGCGCGACCACCGTCGAACCCAGCGAGGCCGCCCAGGACCAATGGTGCCAAACCATCAGGGACACGGCGATCGACACCAGCCAATTCGACTCGGAGTGCACGCCGGGCTATTACAACAACGAAGGTGGCGGCGGAGGCGAGGGTATCCGCTCGCACCTCGGTGAACCGTACGGGCCGGGGTTCTACGCCTTCAGCGACCTGCTGGCCGAATGGCGTGACAGGGGCGACCTGGACGGCCTAGTACTGGGATCGTGATGGCGGAACTGAGATTCGACGATCGGGTGGCGGTGGTGACCGGCGCCGGCCGGGGACTGGGCCGCGAGTACGCGCTGCTGTTGGCGGCCCGCGGCGCCAAGGTCGTGGTCAACGACACGGGCGGCGCGCTGACCGGCGCAGGCGCCGACGCCGGTCCCGCGCATGATGTGGTGAGCGAGATCCGGGCGGCCGGTGGCGACGCGGTCGCGTGCACCGAGTCGGTCACCACGCCGCAGGGCGGCCAGGCGATCATCCAAGCAGCGCTGGACAACTACGGGCGCGTCGACGTCCTGATCCACAACGCCGGCAACGTCCGGCGGGGATCCTTGAAGGAGATGAGCTACGAGGACTTCGACGCCGTCATCGACGTTCATCTGCGGGGCGCCTTCCACGTCGTGCGGCCGGCGTTCCCGCTCATGTGCGACGCCCACTACGGCCGCATCGTGCTGACCTCGTCGATCGGCGGCCTGTATGGCAACCACGGCGTCGCGAACTATGCCGCCGCCAAGGCCGGCCTGCTCGGTCTGTCCAACGTCACCGCGCTGGAAGGCGCGGCCGACGGGGTGTTCTGCAACGTCATCGCGCCGTCGGCGGTGACGAGAATGGCCGAGGGACTGGACATCTCGGCCTATCCGCCGATGGGCACCGAACTGGTCGCGCCCGTGGTGGGCTTGCTGGCGCACGAAAGCTGCCCGGTCAACGGCGAAATCCTGATTGCCATCGCCGGTCGCGTCGCCCGCGCGGTGATCGCCGAGACCCCCGGCGTGCACCGACCGTCGTGGTCGATCGAGGACGTGGCCGAGCAAATCGATGCCATCCGGTATCTGGCTGCGCCACTGGTCTTTCCCGTCGTGCCGGACGGTCACGGCGGCCACATCCGCTACAGCTTCGAAACCGCAGCGCGCAAGGAAGGCGCGCGCAATGCCTAGCGGCGGCGCCGGCCAGCGCGGCGGCCCGCTCGCGGGCGTGCGCGTCGTCGACCTCACCGCGATGGTGATGGGTCCCTACTGCACACAAATCATGGCCGATATGGGTGCCGACGTCATCAAGGTCGAGCCCCCGCAAGGCGACGACACGCGTTATGTGTCGGTCGGGCCGGCCCGGGGCATGGGCGGCGTCTTCGTCAACGTCAACCGCGGAAAGCGGGGGATCACCGTCGACCTGCAGTCGGACTCGGGCAAGGCCGTCCTGCGCGCGCTCATCGAGCGGTCCGACGTCTTCATCCACTCGATGCGCTCCAAAGCGGTTGCCCGGCTCGGGTTCAGCTACGACGAGGTGGCGGCGATCAATCCGGCGATCGTCTACACCAACTGCTACGGCTACAGCCGGCGCGGCCCCAACCGGGACCTGCCCGCCTACGACGACACCATCCAGGCCGCGTGCGGGTTGCCGTTCGTCCAGGAGCAATTGACGGGTGAACCCAATTACGTCGGCACGATCATGGCCGACAAGGTCGCCGGCCTCACCGCGCTCTACGCCACCATGATGGCGTTGTTCCATCGCGAGCGCACCGGCGAGGGACAAGAGGTCGAAGTCGGCATGTTCGAGACGATGGCGTCCTTCATGCTCGTCGAGCACGCCAACGGCGCCATGTTCGATCCGCCCCTGGGCCCCGCGGTGTATCCGCGGACGGTGGCGCCGAACCGGCGGCCGTACCGCACCAGCGACGGCTTCATCGCCGCGCTGATCTACAACGACAAGCATTGGGCCGCCTTCATGGACGCGGTGCGGCCCCCCTGGCAGAGCGATCTGTACGCCACACTCGAGCGGCGCGCGCGCCAGATCGACGCCGTGTACGCGCTGCTGGCCGAAACGATGGCGCAGCGGACGACGCAGGAGTGGCTGGATCTGTTCCGCGAACTCGAGATCCCGGCCGCGTCGCTGTCCAGCCCGGCGACCCTGTTCGACGACGAGCATCTCGACGCCATCGGCTTTTTCGAGACCGTGCCCACGCCGCACGGCCCGGTGCGGTTCCCCGGTGTGCCGACCTGGTTCTCCCGCACGCCGGGCCGCGTCGCCGGGCCGGCCCCGGAGCTCGGCGGGGACACCGACGAGGTGCTCGAAGAGCTCGGGCTGGCCCTCGTCGACGTGAACGCCGACGTGAAACCGGCCGGGCCCGTATAACACGCCCGGCACCGGCGAAAAGCGAAGCGGGTCTTCGCGTGTCTCCGGTCGATCCGGCCGCATCGCCTTTAAGCTGGCTCCGATCAAGAGGAGGGGCAGCGACGTATCGGCATCAACTATGGCGCCGGGCGACATGGTGGTCAGGGCGCGCTAACCGCGAGCGCTGAGCCGGGCGGGACCCATCCCGCGCCGGCCCGTCGTGCTCGGCAGCCTCGCTGGGTCGCTCCCGTGCGCAGGGCCGGTCGGCTGGCGATCTGGGACAAGCCGGAGCGGCGCAGCGGCATTCCCGCACTCGATGGGTTACGCGCGATAGCGGTTGCGCTGGTGCTGGTCGGGCACGGCGGCATCCCCGGTGTGAGTGGCGGATTCATCGGCGTCGACGTCTTCTTCGTGCTCAGCGGGTTCCTGATCACCTCGCTGCTTTTGGACGAGCTGGGGCGCACCGGCCGTATTGAGCTGACCGGCTTCTGGATTCGCCGTGCGCGCCGGTTGCTGCCGGCCCTGATGTTGATGGTCCTCACGGTGGCGGCGGCCCGCCAGATGCTGCCCGATCGGTCCCTCACCGGCCTGCGCGACGACGCGATCGCGGCGTTCGTGTGGATGGCGAACTGGCGGTTCGTCGCCCAGAAGACCGACTACTTCACGCAGGGTGCCCCGCCCTCGCCGCTGCAGCACACCTGGTCACTCGGGGTCGAGGAGCAGTACTACTTCGTCTGGCCGGTGCTGCTGATCGCGGTGACGCTGCTGCTGGCCGCGCGAGCCAGGCGGCGCTCCACCCGGGCCACCGTGGGCGGGGTCCGCTTCGCCACGTTCGTCATCGCCACCGCGGGTGCGCTGGCTTCGGCCGCGGTCGCCATCGTGATGGTGTCCGACGACACGCGCGACCGTGTCTATTTCGGCACCGACACCCGCGCGCAGGCGCTGCTGACCGGGGCCGCGGCGGCGGCGCTGCTGGTCCGCGACTGGCCGTCACTGAACCGGGGCTGGTGCCTGATCCGGACCCGGTGGGCCCGGCGGGTCGCCCGTGTTCTGCCGCTCGCCGGCCTGGCGGGCCTGGCGGCGGCGACGCATTACGCCACCGGCACTAGCGGCGAGTTCCGCCACGGTCTGCTCATCGGGGTCGCGATCGCCGCCGTGCTGGTGGTGGCGCCGGTGGCGCTGGAGCAGCGGGGATGGGTCGCCCGCGTCCTGGCCGCGCCACCCCTGGTGTGGTTGGGCACCATCTCCTACGGCGTCTATCTGTGGCACTGGCCGATCTTCCTGGCGCTCAACGGCGAACGCACCGGGTGGAGCGGGCTGCCATTGTTCGCCGCCCGGTGCGGCGCGACGGTGGTGCTGGCCGCGGCATCCTGGTGGCTGATCGAGCAACCCATCCGGCGCTGGCGGCCGGCGCGGGTGCCGCTGTTGCCGCTGGCGGCGGCGGCCGTTGCCAGCGCCGCCGCGGTGACCCTGCTCGTCGTCCCGGTGGGGACCGGGCCCGGCCTGCGTGAGGCCGGCCTGCCACCGGGGGTTTCGGCCGTCGCCGCGGTGTCCCCGTCCCCGCCGGGTGGCAGCCGCCCGGCCGGTCCCCGGGATCCCAACCGGCCGTTCACCGTTTCGGTGTTCGGCGATTCGATCGGGTGGACGTGGATGCACTACCTGCCACCCACGCCGGGATTCGCGTTTCTCGACCACACCGTCATCGGCTGCAGCCTGGTGCGCGGCACGCCGTATCGCTACATCGGCCAAACCCTGGAGCAGAGAGCCGAATGCGACGGCTGGCCGATCCGATGGTCAAAGCAGGTCGCCCAGGACCAGCCCGACGTCGCGCTGCTGATCGTCGGCCGCTGGGAAACCGTCGACCGCGTCAACGAGGGGCAATGGACCCACATCGGCGACCCCACCTTCGACGCGTACCTCAACGCCGAGCTGGACCGGGCGCTGAACATCGTGAGCTCCACCGGCGTTCGGGTGGTGGTCGCCACCGTGCCGTACAGCAGGGGCGGCGAAAAGCCGGATGGCCGGCTGTATCCGGAAGACCAGCCCGACCGGGTGAACCTGTGGAACACCATGCTGCGCAAGACGGTCAGCCACCATCCGAACGTGCAAATCCTGGACCTCAACAAAAAGCTTTG
This sequence comes from Mycobacterium sp. E1386, assembly GCF_001672745.1. Lineage (NCBI taxonomy): Bacteria > Bacillati > Actinomycetota > Actinomycetes > Mycobacteriales > Mycobacteriaceae > Mycobacterium > Mycobacterium sp. E1386. Next base: position 11,683 of record NZ_LZKH01000170.1, on the reverse strand, counting down.
CCCGGACGGGGTTTACACCGCCAAGGTCGACGGCATCAAGGTTCGCAGCGACGGCGTGCACCTCACCCCCGAAGGGGTGAAGTGGTTGACGCCGTGGCTCGAGGAATCCCTGCGGTAGGGCCTAATCACCGGTGCGGCAGCTGATTTCCATGCTGTCGCTGTCCCGGACCGCGAAGTTGAAGCTGACGTAGCCGTTCGCGGGATTGCGCACCCGATCCAGGTACGGCTGGGTGTCCGCGGCGCTGGTGTTGTCGGCGACCACCAGCGCCCCGGTCGACAGGCGCGGTTCGAGCAGCTCGATCACCGGCAGATACAGGTCCTTCCAACCGTCCAGCAAGACAAAGTCAATCGGCCCGTCCAGACCGGCCAGCGTGCTCAGCGCGTCCCCTTCCAGGATGGTGATCACATCGTCCAGGCCGGTTTCGGCGAACGTCCGCCGCGCGGCGGCGATCTTGGTGTCGTTGAGCTCGGTCGTCACCACCCGCCCGGTGCCGTTGTCCCGCACGGCGGACGCCAGGTGCAGCGCGGAGATGCCGAACGACATCCCAAACTCGACGACCGTCGCCGGACGGGTCGCGCGCACCAGGGCGTAGAGCAGCCGGCCCGCTTCGGGCGTGACCGGAATGTAGAACTCGCTCATGGCGTCGGCGCGCTCCTGCGCCGTCATCGGCCGGTCGAAGTCGCCATGCCGCTGACGTAACAGCGACATCTGGTTCTTCGCTTCGGTATACATGCGGTCGAGCACGCTCGCGACCTTCGGATCTTGCAGAGTGTTGGCCATGCTGTCGAGGGTAGGCGCCGGCGGCGGGTGACCGGGCGCGCGCGACTCGAAGCGGCGGTGAGCTGCCGTAACGGATATGTCAATCAGTTTGACGGGTCCTGGACCGCGGTGTAGAAAGGGTTTCGCAAGCACCTCGGTAGGTGAGGCGTCTGCATGGACACAGGCCACTGACCCCGAACGTCGAGAGACGCCCCGGGTCAGGACAGCTCTTCCCGGACCCAAGGGTTGAGCCCAAGTGGCTTCCGGACTGACCGTTGGTTAAGTCTCGGATACGCCGTGCAGTGCCGAAGCTCCGACGAGAGGGGTGCATCGGCCGGCACGTCGCCGGCATTCGTGCCTCTCGCGTGTTTCAGGTGAATGTGACACCCGCGTGTGTCGTGGCCGTGAGGAGGTGAGGGCGAGATGAGCGAGACCAGTCCAAGCGATAGTCCGTATCCCAATTCCGTCTTGTCCCGATCCGGTTCCGGCATTCCTTCTGCCGCTTGAGCTTTCACGGTGTTTCAGTGATTCGCGCGCGATGTGTGCCCGCGAGTGCCCCTGGCCCGCGCCATGAGCTGAACCGATCGGGCCTCCACAAAGGAGAAGATCATGGCTTTTGTTGTCACACACCGCGTTGCCGGCCGGACCGGTGGGCGCGGACGGGCGTTGCTGCGCTCGGCGCGGTTGTTGGCCGGCAAGGTACACGCGCGGACCACCCTGACTCCGCAGGAGCGGGCCAACCTCTACGTGTCACGGATGCCGATCGCCGTCGTTACCGCATCGCTGGGCGGGCACGCCTCGACCGGCGACCGGCGGTGACGGATTCCACCAGAACACCATGACGCCCGTGTTTCCCCGGGGCCGTCGCATCGGGCGGGCACGGGCGTCGTGGGCGCACGTGGCGGCGGATTCCCGGCCCCGCTTACCGGGCGGGCCGGGCCGCCTCACTGTGAAACATTGGGCAGCAGAACGATTTTGCCGCGAGTGTGGCGCTTTTCCAATTGCTCGTAGGCGTCGGCGACTCGATCCAGCGGATAGGTGGCGGCGATCTCGAAATCGATGGCGCCGCTGACGACGAGGCCGGCCATCTCGGCCAGCACCTCCGGCGTCGACGCTTCGGCGCTGCCTTCGGTTTTGGCGCCGACTTCACCGGCCTTTTGGAACGAGATGATGGTGTCGATTCGTTCGGGTGCGACACCGAGGTCGACGGCGAGCTGCACGTAGTCGGGCCCGAACAGGTCGATGAATGCGTCGATGCCGGTGGGCGCCGCCTCGCGCAGCCGATCGGCCAGGCCGTCGCCATAGAGGATCGGGGTGGCGCCATGAGCCCGCAGCCAGTCGGCGTTGCCCGGTCCGGCGATGCCGAGCACGCGCGCCTTGCGCAGGGCCAGCAGTTGCACGACGAGGCTGCCCACTCCGCCCGCCGCCGCCGAGACGGCCACGGTCTCACCCGGTTGCGGCGCCACCGCTCGGACGGCCGCGTACGCGGTCACGCCGACCACATAGAGCGAACCCGCGATCTCCCAACTGAGTTGGGCCGGTTTGCGAATCAGCTGGCCGGCCGGCACCGCGGCATGGGTCGCGTGGCTGGAGCGGCGCAAGCTGAACCCCAAAACCTCGTCGCCGACCGCGAATTCGGTTACCCCGGGGCCCGGCGTGGTCACCACGCCGGCGAGGTCGCTGCCCTCGCCGGAGGGAAACGTCGCGGGAAACATCTCGTGTATCGCCCCGGCTCGGATGGCGGCCTCACCGGGGTTGATCCCGGCGGCGCGGATCTCGACGATCACCTCACCGGGCGCGGGGGTTGGCATGTCGATGTCCGCCACGTACAACACCTCGCGGCCGCCGTACCGGTCGAACCGAACGGCGCGCGCAGTCGCAGCCGTCATCTCGATCTCCTCCCCGCAGCGCTCATGACCTCCCACGCCAGCATAGGCACTGGAAAATGGGTATCCAGTTTCCGGCGTGGGTCGCGCATGCGCGAATGCGCCGCCGGCCAGAACGCGGAAGGAACGCCCATGAAGGTTGCTCGGATCTCCGGTGTCGGGTGGGCGCTCGCCGCCGTAGTGGCTGGCGCGGCGCTCGCCGGCTGCGGTGGCAGCAACAACGCGTCCCCGACCGATTCGAGTTCCGCCGCACGCTCCACCGGTTCCAGCGTGGCCAGTCCGTCGCCAGGGCAACCCACGGATTACAGCACACTACTGATCAAGCCGACCGACATCGGCGGCGATCTCACCGCGCCGCAGCCGCCGGTGCTGAACCCCAACAATGCGCCCGGGGTGGCGCAGCTGTTCGCGAGCGCCGACAACAGCCGGCGGATCGGCGACAGCATCCTGGTCGTCGCCGACCCCGCGACGGCCGCGGCCGGAATCGACAGGACCAGGGCCAATTACGCGGGCAAGATCAACGGCACGTGGCGGCCGATAGACGTCGGCTCCAACGGGACCATGATCTCCGGCACGTCGCCCGACAACGGGCAAGCGGTGACGGTGTTGCTGTTCAGCGAGGGCAAGGCGCTCGTCAATCTCGAATTCCACAGCACACCTGGCGATCCGATCGATCCGGGCATGGCCGCCGACATCGGGCGCAAGCAGGATGCCGCCATCAAGAAAGGTCTGCCCGGGTAGGCCCGCCGCGGCTACAGCAGGCCGAGCAACCGCAGATCGAAAACGTACTTGGCGATCAGGTCCGCCGACAGATGCGGAATGTCTTTGTCCGCACCGAGTTTGGCGGCTTGGACAGCTCCCCGGAACCCCTCGGTCGGGGCCGGCGCGCCGCGCAGCGGTTTCTCCGGCCTCCGGTAAGCGTCCAGCAACGGCAGGACGGACTGTTGGCGCTGCTTGTCCGGTAGGGCCCGAAGCGCGGTGCCGAAGCGGGCGAGCCACTCGTCGTAGTTGTCGATGCGCCGGATGTCGTGACGGTCGGCGATCAGCCAGTCCACGAACACGTCCAGGGAGATTCCGTCGTCGTGCGGATTCATCACGTCATAGGACCGAAACACCCCGGCAGATCCCGTGTCGTCGGCGGCGGTCGCGATCTGCTCACCGAGCGCGGTCACCGCCTCGGCCACGAAGTCGGCGGGCAGCCCGTCGTAATGTGCGACGGGCCGGCCACCGGTGTCGGTGGTTTCGTAGAACGACGACGGCGCGATGCCGGTGACGAGCAGGCTGAAGATCAACCGCGTAAAGGCATCGGGCACGTTCAGCTGTCCGGCGTAGCGGCTGTGGGCGAGGATCATGTCGGACCGGAACACGGCGACGGGCAGTTCGCACAGGTCGTGTGCCTCGCGCAGCAGTACCTCGCCGGCCCACTTGCTGTTGGCGTACCCGTTGGCGTAGCTAGCCTCGACCGGCCGGACCGGGCTGATCGTGCGGATGTCGCCGTCCTCTTCGAAGTCGGCCGGATCGACGGACATGGCCACGGCAACGGTTGACAGGTAGGTCACCGGTTTGATGCGGGTGGTGATCGCCATGCGGATAACTTCGGCGGTGCCAACGACATTCGGCCCGAACAGCTGCTCGTAGGGCAGGACGTGATTGACCAGCGCCGCCGGGTGGACGATCAAGTCCACGGTGCGGGCCAGCCGGTCCCACGTCGCCTGGTCCAGCCCCAGGTTCGGCTCACCGATATCGCCGGCGATCACCTCGAGATGATCGGCCGCGAGCTCGCGGAAGCGTTCGACCAGATGCGGATCTCCGCTGCGGTAGACATCCTCCAGTCGCTTGGCGGCGGCCGCGGCGTCGGTGCCCCGCACGATGCAGACCAATGTTCCGCCCGTCTCGGCGAGCCGCTCCATCCATTCCAGGCAGAGGAAGCGGCCCAGATATCCGTTGGCGCCGGTCAACAGGACAGTGTGCGGCGTGCCGGTGGCTCGCGGCAGGGCCGGGGCGTCGGACAATGTTCTCGTGTCGATGAACTTGTCAAGTGTGAGGTCGGCGGCGCGGACCTCGGTGGCATCCCGCCCGTGCACCGACCCGAATGTCGTCCGCCCGGATCCCGTTCGGCGTTCGGCCTCAACGTATTCCGCGAGCCGGCCTAAATCGGTGGCCGGGCCGATGATCATGCCCACCGGCACCTCGACGTCGAAGATGTCCTGCAGCAGGTTGGAGAAGGTCAAGGCCGACAGGGAATCTCCGCCGAGTTCGATGAACAGCGCATCGGGTTCGGGTGGGCCGCCGGCCAGGCCGAGCAGCGCTTCGGCGGCGCGAACGAGCGTGTCGATGACCGGGCGGTCGGCCGCGCCCTCGCGCAGCGCCCGCAGCTCGGTCACCCGGTTGGCGGCCAGGTCCGCATACAACTGCTCGAGCCGCTCGCCGTAGTGCTCTTTGAGTTTCGGCCTGAGCAGCTTGCCCACGCCGGACAGCAGCCCGTTGTCCTCGCTGAACGGCTCAGCCTCGACGAGAAAGTCGACAGGCACCTCGTAGGACTGCAGCTCGGCGAGTCTGCCTGACTGGCGCAGTGATTCGTGCAGGGCGGCCTTGAGCCCGTCGGGGTCACCGGCGAACCTGTCCAGCGCGTCGGCGGTCGGCACCACCACGGCCAACAGATACGGGCGTTCGCTGTTGCCGTAGACGAAGATCTGGCGGACCAGGGCCGCGCTGCTGAAGACGGCCTCCAGGCGGGCGACGGCGACGAATTCGCCTTGGGCGAGCTTCAATACGTTGTTGCGACGGTCGACGTACGCGAGCCGGCCGGGCTCCAGCTCGGCCATCACGTCCCCGGTCCGGTAGTAGCCTTGTTCGTCGAAGGCGTTGGCGGTGACGTCCGGACGCTTGAAGTATCCGGGCGTGGCGGTGAGCGATTTGACCAGCAGCTCGCCGCGCGGAAAAGGCTTGTCGGTAAGGAAATAACCCAGCTCGGGAACGTCGATGAGCTTGTACCCCAGAACCGGCGGCGCGGCGATCCGGCCATCCTTGGTCACCATCCCGACCTCGGTCAGGCCGTAGCCGTCGAGGACGTGCACGTCCAGGCAGCTCTCCACGAACCCGCGCATCTCCGCCGCAAGCGGCGCGGTGCCGCAGAACGCGGTGATGATGCGGCCGCCCAAGACCTGCTCGCGCAACTCGACCTGCGCCTCGGCCTCGGCGGATGCCCGGTCGGTTCCCTGGAAGACCCGCCGGTCGACGGCGCTTTGGTAGCGCTGGTACAGCATCTCCGCCACCCGCGGCACCAACCCCATTTCGGTGGGGCGCACCAGGTTCCAGTCTTCGAACAGCGTGGAGAGGTCACTTTCGGGCACGAAGTAACTGGTGCCGCCCGCTTGGAACGCGGTCGACAGCGGTATCCGGCCACCGAGGTGGTTGAGCGGCATGAAGTTGACGTTGATCACCGGGGTGTCCGCGAAGTCGGGCATCAACTCGTTGGTCCACAGCTTGCACAGCATGCGCTCGGTGTACATGGCACCCTTGGGCAGTCCGGTGCTGCCCGATGTATACATGATCATGGCCAGGCGCTGGTCGGTGTCGCCGGTATACGCGGGCTCGGGCGGCAGGCCGCGACCTCGTTCGATCAACTCGTCGAACGTCTCGATCCTCACCGCCATCCCCGCCGCGGACAGCTTCGCGCGGGCGCGCTCCAAAGCCTGGCGCTGATCGTCGATTTGGGGGGAGTAGTCGAAAACCACCAAGCGCCGCAACGACGTGCTGCCCAGCGCCGCCTCGACGGCCAAGTCCAGGTAGCCGGCGCCCGCCGCGAGCACCCGCGGCTCGACCTCGGCGACGATCGGTTGCAACCGTGATGCCGCCGCGTTGTGCTGCAGCGGCACCGCAACCAGGCCGAGGTAGGCGCACACCAGATCGAGGGTCAGGTACTCCGCACTGGCGAAACCCACTGTGGCGACGAAGTCTTGAGGCGTCACCGGATCGGCCGCGTCGTGCCGCCAGGCGCTGGCGATCGCACCCACGTTGGCCCACAGGTCGCGGTAGCTGAGGGTGTCGAACCGGGGGAGTAACTGCGCGGTGGTGCGGCCGGTTGCGGGATCGGTGACCAGCGACCGCGCTCGCCAACCCAGCGCCGGGCGGTCGGCATAGCCGTCGACGAAGGTCCGCAGGATCTGTGTCAGGCGAAGCTCCGGTTCGCGCGCCGCTCGTTGCAGTGCCGGATTCGGTTTCGTGCTGCGGAACTGTTCGTCCGTCGCGTCCAGTTGGCGAATGCGGTTGTCAACCCGCTCCCGCGCCGGGCTGATCGAACCCGCGACGGTGGATTCTTGTTGTTCCGCATCACCGGTCATGGCCAGCCTCCCGTTCGATCCTCGTCTAGCGGGAACCCACCGTCACGGGCCAGTCTTCCGTTCGATGGCTGTGACGGTTGTCACACTGGCCCGAAGCCGAGGGCGCGGGCACGCACCTACGCGACGACCTGGATGGGGTCGCCCACATTCACCTGGTTGAAATACCAGGCGGCATTATCAGGACTGAGGTTGATGCAGCCATGACTGACGTTGGCGTAACCCTGTGAGTCAACCGACCAGGGCGCCGAGTGCACGTAGACGCCGCTCCACGTGACGCGAACCGCATATGAGGCGGTGATCTTGTACCCCTCGGGCGAGCTCAGCGGGATGCCGATGGTGCGCGAGTCCATGACCACGGTGCGCTGCTTTTCCAGGGCGGTGAAGTTGCCGATGGGTGTGGGCCGGCTGGGCTTACCCATCGACGCGGGCATGGTGCGCAGCACTTCTCCGTTCCGGCTGACGGTGAAGGTGTGACCGGAGATGCTGGCAACACCGAGTAATGCGTCACCGGTGTCGAATCCCGTGGTCAGTGCCTGAATGCCCACCGAGACGTGGGTGTGGGCGGGCCAGTACCGGTTCGGCACCCACTGCACGACGTTGTTCTCGACCCACTCGAAGTGTCCGGGCGTGTTGCTCGGCGACGCGACGTGGATCGACCGCTCGGCGGCGCCTCGATCCCTGATCGGTGCCATGAACGTCACCACCACTGGGTGCGCCACCCCCACGACCGCGCCGTTAGCCGGCAAAACCGAGGCAACGGCGGGAACCGGCTGGGGAAGTGGGATCGCCGCCACTGCGCGGGCGCCGCTTCCCAGCGTGCATGTGGTCGTGATCGCCACCATAACGGATAGATAACGAACCGCTCGACGCATGGTGCATACCCTTCGCGATGGTGCAATCAACACAACGATATTCTACTGGCGGACCGGCTATTGAGGTTTTCAGCAAACATGGTTGGTTCGCCTGATGTGGCGGTTACGAGCCGACCAGCGGCTGAGCTGGACTCCGTCGGGGCGGGATCGGGAGGGGGCGAGCATGGTCGTTGACGACCCTTACACGCGCCCGATTGCGGATTCCGCAGCGTTGGTGCTGATCGACGTGCAGCGTGATTTCTATGCCGGCGATGCCCCGATGCGGGTTGACGGGACCAGTGCGGCGATTCCGGCGATGGCAAAGCTGGCGGAAGCGTTCCGTCGGCGCGGGTTACCGATCGTGCATGTGGTCCGGCTATACCGGCCGGACGGGTCGAACGCCGACCCGGTTCGCCGTCGATCGATAGAGGGAGGCGCGCGATTCGCCGAACCGGGCAGCGCCGGTTCGCAAATCGCCGCCGAGTTGCTGCCCAAGGCCGTCGAGTTGGACCACGAATTGCTGTTGGCCGGTGGATTCCAAGAGGTCGGTCCGGCCGAGCATGTGATGTACAAATCGAGGTGGGGGGCCTTCTACGGCACGGGTCTCGAACAGCATCTACGCGAAAGTGGCAGCGACACACTGGTTTTTGCGGGTTGCAATTTCCCGAACTGTCCTCGGACGTCGATTTACGAGGCCTCCGAACGAGACTTCAGAACGGTCCTGGTGTCCGATGCGATCTCGGGCTTGTATGACCGCGGTGCCGAAGAGTGCCGTGCCATCGGAGTGCATGTGCTGGAGCTGTCGGAGACGCTGGACTGGCTGGCGTGCCGGTGAAGGGTTAGCCTCAGCAAAAATCCCGCGGCAGAGGAGGTGCGGGTGCTCTTCCGTCAGCTGGAGTACTTCGTCGCGGTCGCGCAAGAGCGCCACTTCGCCCGCGCGGCCGAGAAGTGCTTCGTATCGCAACCCGCGCTGTCCGCCGCGATCGCCAAGCTGGAACGGGAACTGAACGTCACGCTGATCAATCGCGGGCACAGCTTCGAGGGCCTCACGCCCGAGGGTGAGCGGTTGGTGGTGTGGGCGAAGCGGATTCTCGCCGAGCACGATGCCTTCAAGTCTGAGGTGCACGCGGTGCGGTCGGGCATCACCGGCATGCTGAGGCTGGGCACGGTCCCCACCGCGTCGACGACTGCGTCCCTGGTGCTCTCGGCGTTCTGTTCGGCGCACCCGTTGGCGAAGGTGCACATCCTGTCCCGGCTGTCCGGCACCGAACTGTACCGGCGGCTAAGGGAATTCGAACTGGATGCCGCGATCGTGCACGCGGCGCCCGACGAGGACCACGGGGTGAACCTGGTGCCGCTGTATGAGGAGCACTATGTGTTGTTGTCGCCCGCGGACATGCTGGGATCCGCCGCTTCGACGATGACTTGGCCGGAGGCCGCGCAGTTGCCGCTGGCGTTGCTCACGCCCGAGATGCGGGACCGTCAGATCATCGACAAGGCCTTCGCCAACCACGCCATCGAAGTGGCCCCGCAGGTCGAAACCGACTCCGTCGCTTCGCTGTTCGCTCAGGTTGCCGCGGGGAATTGGGCGTGCATCGTGCCGCACACCTGGTTGTGGACGTCGCCACTGGGGCGAGAAGTCCGCGCGGTCCAGATGGTCGACCCGGTGCTCAAGGCCGACGTCGCGCTGGCCACCAATTCCGCTGGCCCGGGGTCACCGATCGCCCGCGCGCTCGCCGCCTCGGCGGCGCAACTGTCGCTGCACGAGTTCTTCGACGCGCAGTTGTCGCGAATCACCCACCAGCGCTGACCGCCTTACTGGTCGGGTTCAGGCTCGCCAGATGCCCGCTTTCCACCCCGGCCGCCGGGTCGAGCTCGCAGTCGATGATCGACGGCTCCCGGGAGCCGATCGACTCGGACAGCGCCGATCGCAGCTCCTCCGGGGTGGTGACGTGATATCCCTTGCCGCCGAATGCTTCCGCGATCAGCTCGTGACGCGCCCGCGCATTGAGCACGGTGGGCGCCGGATCCGACCCGGTGGCTACTTCATCGCCCCGGTAGACACCGCCGTTGTTGAGAATGACGACGGTCACCGGAAGCCGGTAGCGGCAGATGGTCTCGACTTCCATGCCGCTGAAGCCGAATGCGCTGTCACCCTCGACCGCGACCACAGGGTCGCCGGTCTCGACGGCGGCCGCGATGGCGTAACCCATGCCGATGCCCATGACGCCCCAGGTTCCCGTGTCCAGCCGGTGCCGCGGCACCTCCATGCCGATGACGTTGCGGGCCAGGTCCAGCGCGTTGGCTCCCTCGTTGACGAGGTAGGCGTCCGGGTTCTCCTGCAGGACGGCGCGGATCGCGCCGAGCGCATTGTAAAAGCGCATGGGATGCGGGTTTTCGCCCAGGTGTTCGCGCATCTTGGCGTCGTTGCGGGCGGTGCGCTCGGCCAACTCCTTGGCCCATTCCGCGGGCACCGTGACGGGGTGGGCGGCCAGGCCGTCACGCAGCGCCGACATCACCGAGCCGATGTCGCCGACCACGGGCGCGGCGATCGGCTGATTGCTGTCGAACTCCGACGGCGCGATATCGACCTGCACGAACTTGGCGTCGGCGGACCATTGCGGCGAGTCCCCGTGGCCGAGTAGCCAGTTCAGCCGGGCGCCGACCAGCAACACGACGTCGGCGCGCGCGACCGCGAGCGACCGCGCGGCTGCGGCCGACTGCGGATGGGAGTCCGGCAGCAGCCCCTTGGCCATCGACATCGGCAGGAACGGAATGCCGCTCGCCTCGACGAACTCGCGAATCATGTTGTCGGCCCGGGCATATGCCGCACCCTTGCCGAGCACGATCAAGGGTCGCCGCGCCTGTGCCAGCATCCGCAGCGCGCGATCGACCGCGTCGGGCGCCGGCAGCTGCCGGGGCGCGGGGTCGACGATCCGCCAGACCGTCTCCGCACCGGCCGCCGCGTCCATGGCTTGCCCCAACACCTCGCCGGGGATGTCGAGGTAAACGCCACCGGGCCGGCCGGAGATCGCGGTGCGGATGGCACGCGCGACGCCGCGCCCGATGTCCTCGACCCGGCTGATCCGGTAGGCCGCCTTCGCGAACGGCCTTGCGGCGTTGAGTTGGTCGATGTCCTGGTAGTCACCGCGTTGCAAGTCGACCAGCGCCCGATTGCTGGAACCCGAGATCTGGATCATCGGGAAGCAGTTCGCCGTGGCGTTGGCGAGGGCCGGCAACCCGTTGAGGAAACCGGGCCCCGATGTCGTAAGGCACACACCGGGTCGGCCGGTCAGGAATCCGGCGGCGGCGGCGGCATTGCCGGCCGAAGTCTCCTGCCGGAAGCCGATGTAGCGGATTCCCGACGCCTGCGCGACGCGGGCGAGGTCGGTGACCGGGATGCCGACGATCCCGTAGATGGTCTCCACGTCGTTGGCCTTGAGCGCTTCCACCACCAGGTGGAAGCCGTCGATCAGGCGCGTGGACTCGTGCCCCTGGCCGGGAGATGCCGAAACTGCGGTCATGGTGCCGACTCCTCGTGTGTGGTCGGAGGTTGGGTAAAGCCTCAGCCATACTGTGGCGCGGCCGCCCGGCGGGTGTCCAAGACCGAGCCGCTATGCAGCGATTCACGCCGTCTATCGCCGCACTCCTTCTCTCTTGGTCATCACCTGCTCGAACCATGCCGGGTGGCCGCTCCGTGCGTCCAATATCGATTCACTCACGACCGATAACCGTTGGCTATCGACGCTGGGAACCCGGCTGGCCAGCGGCGATAGACGGCGTGAATCGCTGCATAGCGGCTCGGTCTTGGACACCCGCCGGGCGGCCGCGCCACAGTATGGC
>NZ_LZKH01000169.1:0-13734 GCF_001672745.1 Mycobacterium sp. E1386 | reverse complement strand
AGGGGTCGGGTTCGATCAGGTTGCCGACCTGGGTGCCCTGCGGCGTGCTGAAACCGTAGTCCAGCAGGTGCGCCGCCTGCTCCCATGGGGCGATCGGCTGCCGCGTCCCATGTAGCAACACGGCCATCAGGCGGCGGCCGTTGTGGTTGGCGGCGCCCACGAAGGTCTGGCCGGCGTCGTCGGTGTAACCGGTCTTGCCGCCCAGGGCGCCCGGGTACTTGTAGAGCAGCTGGTTGTCGTTTTCCAGTTCGTAGCCGGGGTGGTCGCCGTGGCCGGGGAAGTCGAACGTCCGCGTCGCGACGATGTCGGCGAAAGTCGGGTTCTGCCAGGCGTACCGGTAGAACAGGCCGATGTCGTAGGCCGAGGTGCTCATGCCGGGCCCGTCCAGCCCGGACGGCGTCGCCACCCGGGTGTCCTTGCCGCCGAGCTTGGCGGCCAGCACATTGATCTTCTCCACCGCCTGCTGCATTCCGCCGAGCTGCATGGCCAGCGCGTGCGCGGCGTCGTTGCCGGAGTGCATCAGCAGGCCGTGCAGGAGCTGGTTGACGGTGAACACCCCGCCCTCTTCGACACCGACCTTGGTGCCCTCGGCGGCCGCGTCGTCGGCGGTGCCGGGCACCGACTTGTTCAGGTTGAGCGCATTGATGGCGGCCATCGCGACCAGCACCTTGATGATGCTGGCGGGCCGGTGCCGGCCGTGCGGGTCTTTGGCGGCGATCACCGCGCCGCTGTCCAGGTCCGCCACCAGCCACGCGTCGGCGGAGACGTCGGTGGGCAGCGCCGGCGTATCGGGCGCGGCGACGATGCCGCAGCCGGCCAGCGCCTCGCCGCCGACCGGCTTGGGGGGCACCGCCAGCGGGATCGGCGGGTCGCCGGCCTGGGGAACCTCCGACGAATCCACCGCGGGCGGGGTGTTCACCTTGAAGGGGCAGTTCGCGGGGGCGGCGTTGGGTCCGGCGCCGGGCTCGGCGCCGGCGGTGGGCAACGCCGCGGGCGCGGCCAGCGTCACCGGAGCGGCGATCACGAAAACGGCCGCTGCCAGGCACGATGCGGGACGTAGGAAGTTCATTGCTTGTGCAGACTAGGCGATCGCGGGCCCGATTCGAGGGAGCCGCGCTGTGACTGGTGATACGGAAGTTGCGAGAGCGCCGGACCGCGCGGGAACGCCGCCGAGCCACTACGCTGGGCATGCCGTCAGCGTGACGGCAACGAATCTCCCCCGAACCCGAGGGCGCGCCATTCACAACGATCGTTTCTGGTCCCGGTTGCGGCGAAACAGCGACGCTCCGCGGTCGCTGCCGCGGCTGATCAAGGAAGTCGAGAAGGCAACGCAGGTCCGCCGCTCCGGGCTGGAAGGCGTGCTGAGCGAACTGCGGCAGCATCGTGACGCCACGACCGACGCCGGCCTGCGGGAGGCGCTCACCTGGCTCTGCAACGCGGTGACGCGCATGGTGAGCAACCCGACGGCGGCGCACTCCCGGGAGGTTCTGATCGCGGCCGACGCGGTGAAGCGGGGCTAAAGCTTGTTGGACGCCTCCGCGAGCACGCCGCGCAATACCGATTCGATGGTGTCGAACTCGGCCTGACCGCTGATCAGCGGCGGCGCCACCTGGACGACGGGATCGCCGCGGTCGTCGGCGCGGCAATACAGGCCCGCTTCGAAGAGCGCCGGCGACACGTATCCGTGCAGCAGCCGCTCACACTCTTCCGCGGTGAACGTTTCCTTGGTCGCCTTGTCCTTGACCAGTTCGATGCCGTAGAAGTAGCCCTCGCCGCGCACGTCGCCGACGATGGGCAGGTCGTACAGCCGCTCCAGGGTGGCGCGGAAGGCGGACGCGTGCTGCTTGACGCGGTCGTTGAGTCCCTCGCGCTCGAAGATGTCCAGGTTGGCCAGCCCCACGGCCGTCGAAACCGGGTGTCCGCCAAAGGTATAGCCGTGCGGGAAGACCGTCGTGCCGTCGTTGAACGGCTCGAACAGCCTCTCGCTGGCGATCATCGCGCCCAGCGGCGAGTAGCCCGATGTCAGCCCCTTGGCGCAGGTGATCAGGTCGGGCACGTAGCCGAAGTCGTCACAGGCGAACATCGACCCGATGCGGCCGAACGCGCAGATCACCTCGTCCGAGACCAGCAGCACGTCGTACTCGTCGCAGATCTGCCGCACCCGTTCGAAATAGCCCGGAGGAGGGGGGATGGCGCCGCCCGCGTTCTGCACCGGTTCCAGGAACACCGCGGCGACGGTCGCCGGGCCCTCGAACTCGATCGCCTCCGCGATCCGGTCGGCGGCCCATAGGCCAAACGCCTTGGGGTCGTTGGCGAACGGTTCGGGCGCCCGGTAGAAGTTCGTGTTGGGCACCCGGAATCCGCCGGGCGTCACCGGTTCGAACGGCGCCTTGTACGACGGCAGGCCGGTGATCGCGAGGGCGCCCTGGGTGGTGCCGTGATAGGCGATCGACCGCGAAATCACCTTGTGCTTACCGGGTTTGCCGGTCAACTTGAAGTACTGCTTGGCCAGCTTCCACGCGGTCTCGACGGCCTCGGTGCCACCGGTGGTGAAGAACACCCGGTTCAGGTCGCCCGGGGCGTAGCCCGCCAGCCGCTCGGCGAGTTCCACCGCGGCCGGGTGGGCGTAACCCCACAGCGGGAAGTACGCGAGCGTGCTCGCCTGCCGCGCCGCGACCTCCGCGAGCTCGGTGCGGCCGTGGCCGACCTGCACGGTGAACAGCCCGGACAGCGCGTCGAGGTAGCTCTTGCCGCGGTCGTCGAAGATCCGCACGCCCTCGCCGCGCACGATGACCGGCGGCGTGATGCCGGAGCCGTGCCGGGCGAAGTGCAGCCACAGGTGTTCTGTCATCTTGACCGTGAGCGTAGCGCTCGGCTCGATGGCGCGGTTCCTTTCTCGCGCCGTTCCGGCGCTCGCCGTCACCACGCTAGGCTCGCGTTATGACCGCAGCGCAGCAGGTCAGCGAATTCGAGTCCCTGCGGCCGCATCTCATGGCGGTCGCCTACCGGCTCACCGGCACCATGGCCGACGCCGAGGACATCGTTCAGGAAGCCTGGCTGCGCTTCGACGGGCAGAAAGCCGCGATCACCGATCCGCGGGCATGGCTGACCACGGTGGTGAGCCGGCTGGGCCTGGACAAGCTGCGCTCGGCCGCGCACCGGCGCGAGACCTACACTGGCAACTGGCTGCCGGAGCCGGTGGTGACCGGCCTCGACCCCACGGATCCACTGGCCGCCGTGGTGGCCCGCGAGGACGCCCGGTACGCGGCGATGGTGGTGCTCGAACGCCTGTCGCCCGATCAGCGGGTCGCCTTCGTGCTGCATGACGGCTTCGCGGTGCCCTTCGCCGAAGTGGCCGACGTGCTGGGCACCAGCGAGGCCGGCGCCCGGCAGCTGGCGTCGCGGGCCCGCAAGGCCGTCACGGCTGAGCCGCCGCCCAAGCCCGACCCGACGCACGACGAGGTGGTCGGCCGGCTGCTGGCCGCCATGGCCGCCGGCGACCTGGACACCGTGGTCTCGTTGCTGCACCCCGACGTCACCTTCACCGGCGATTCGAATGGCAAGGCGCCCACGGCCGTTCAGACCATCCACGGCCCGGACAAGGTGGTGCGGTTCATGCTGGGCCTGGCGCAGCGCTACGGACCGGCGATGTTCACCTCGTATCAGCTGGGGCTGGTCAACGGCGAACTGGGCGTCTACACCGCCGGCTGCCCCGCGTCTGACGGCTACCGGGAGATGCTGCCGCGGATCACGGTGTTCACGGTGCGCGACGGAAAGGTCTGCGCGCTTTGGGATATCGCCAACCCGGACAAGTTCACCGGCTCTCCGCTGCGGCCTCGCTAGCCCACGGCACGCGGCAGGCGTCCCCGGAGTTGAAGCCCTGCTCGGTGATGCCAAGCGCGGTGTTCATCCGGGCCCGCATGTTCTCCACGCCGATCTGATAGGTCAGCTCGATCACACCGGCATCGCCGAACCGGGCCCTCAGGTCGGCGACCTGCTCGTCGGTGACGGTGTGCGGGTCGGTCGTCATCGCGTCGGCGTAGCGGATCGCGGCGCGCTCGTCGTCGGTGAATGCCGACGAGGTGGCGTAATCGTCGATCTCCTTGAGCCGCTCGATGTCGAGGCCGTCCAGGCGCTGCAACATCGACCCGAAGTCGACGCACCAGGAACAGCCCACGCTGCGCGCGGTCCACAACACCGCCAGCTCCCGCACGCTGACCGGCAACGCCTTGGACGCCCGGTCGAGCATCGTCTCGTGCACGGCGCCGGCGATCATCAGCTTGCGATGGTGGGCCGTCACGGTGAAGGGCTCGGGGACCTGACCGTAACGCCGCTTGGCGATCCGGTACATCACGCGGGTCAGCAGCCCGGCACGCCGGGGGGACAGGGGCTCGATGCGAGTTTTCTGTGTCATACCCCTCAGACGAGACAGGTCGCGAAACTGTGACGGGCTTTCCGACCATTGGGCGACTTTCGAACTCGATATCACCCGCGATATCAAATTCGGGAAGCGGGTAATGGTATCGACGCGGTGCTTCTGTGGTGGATGTTTCCGCGGAGGCCTAGCGCGTGAACATCAGCGCGCGCTTGACCTCTTGGATCGCCTTGGTGATCTGGATGCCGCGCGGGCAGCACTCGGTGCAGTTGAACGTGGTGCGGCACCGCCACACGCCGTCCACCTCGTTGAGGATGTCGAGGCGCTCGGCGGCCGCCTCGTCGCGGCTGTCGAAGATGAAGCGGTGCGCGTTGACGATCGCCGCCGGGCCGTAGTAACTGCCCTCGTGCCAGAACACCGGACAGCTGGTGGTGCAGGCCGCGCACAGAATGCACTTGGTGGTGTCGTCGTAGCGGGCACGGTCGGTGGGGCTCTGAATGCGTTCCCGCGTCGGCGGATTCCCACTGGTGACCAGGTAGGGCTTGACCGCGCGGTAGGCGTCGAAGAAGGGCTCCATGTTGACCACCAGGTCCTTCTCCACCGGCAGGCCACGGATGGGTTCCACCGTGATGGTCAGTTGCTTGCCCTTCTTCTGGGGCAGCAGGTCGCGCATCAGCACCTTGCAGGCCAGCCGGTTCACACCGTTGATGCGCATCGCGTCCGAGCCGCACACCCCGTGGGCGCAGGACCGCCGGAAGGTCAGCGTGCCGTCCAGGTAGCTCTTGATGTAGATCAGCAAGTTGAGCAGCCTGTCACTGGGCAGGCACGGCACCCGAAAGCTTTGCCAGCCACCGGTTTCCGCGAACGCGTCCGGATTGTCGGGGTTGAACCGCGCGATCTTCAAAGTCACCAGCACGGCGCCCTCGGGGATGGGCGGAAGTGGCGGCTCCACGCGGGGCTCGACAGACTCGCCTGCAGTCATCAGTACTTCCGTTCCTTCGGTTCGTAGCGGGTCTGCACGACGGGCTTGAAGTCCAGCGCGATGTCGCTCAGCAGATCGGTGCCCTGCTTGTAGGCCATGGTGTGGCGCATGTAGTTGACGTCGTCGCGGTTCGGGTAGTCCTCCCTGGCATGCCCGCCCCGGGACTCCTTGCGGTTCAGCGCGCCGACCACGGTGACCTCGGCCAGCTCCAGCAGGAACCCCAGCTCGATGGCCTCCAGCAGGTCGCTGTTGAAGCGCTTTCCCTTGTCGTGCACGGTGATTCGGGAATAACGCTCCTTGAGCGCATGGATGTCGGTGAGCGCCTGCTTCAGCGTCTCCTCGGTGCGGAACACCGCGGCGTTGTTGTCCATCGACTGCTGCAGCGCGCCGCGGATGTCGGCCACGCGCTCGTTGCCGTGCTCGTTGAGGATGTCGCCGACCCAGCCGACCACCATCGCCTCGGGGTTGGGCGGCATGTCGACGAAGTCGTGCCCGTCGGCGTAGTCCGCGGCGGCGATCCCGGCGCGACGGCCGAAGACGTTGATGTCCAGCAGCGAGTTGGTGCCCAGCCGGTTGGCCCCGTGCACCGACACGCACGCGCATTCGCCGGCCGCATACAGGCCGGGCACCGTAGAAGTGTTGTCCCGCAACACCTGTCCGGTGACCGTGGTGGGGATGCCGCCCATCACGTAGTGACACGTGGGGTAGACCGGGACCAGTTCGTGCACCGGGTCCACGCCCAGATAGGTGCGGGCGAATTCAGTGATGTCGGGCAGCTTGGCCTCGAGCACGTCCTCGCCGAGGTGACGGACGTCGATGTAGACGTAGTCCTTGTGCGGGCCGGCACCGCGGCCTTCGAGCACCTCCAAAACCATCGAGCGGGCGACGATGTCGCGCGGCGCCAGGTCGACGATCGTCGGCGCGTAGCGCTCCATGAACCGCTCGCCCTCCCCGTTGAGCAGGCGGCCGCCCTCACCGCGCACGGCCTCGGAGATCAGGATGCCCAACCCGGCCAGGCCCGTCGGGTGGAACTGGTGAAACTCCATGTCCTCCAAGGGAAGTCCCTTGCGGAACACGATCCCGATGCCGTCACCGGTGAGTGTGTGCGCGTTGGAGGTGGTCTTGTACATCCGGCCCGACCCGCCGGTCGCCAGCACCACGGCCTTGGCGTGAAAGACGTGGATCTCGCCGGTGGCCAACTCGTAGGCCACCACGCCGGTGGCCACCGGGCCGCTCGGCGTCTGCGTCAAAACCAGGTCCAGCGCGTAGAACTCGTTGAAGAACTGCACGTCGTGCTTGACGCAGTTCTGATACAGGGTCTGCAGGATCATGTGGCCGGTGCGGTCGGCGGCATAACACGCCCGGCGCACCGGGGCCTTACCGTGTTCGCGGGTGTGCCCGCCGAACCGGCGCTGGTCGATGCGGCCCTCGGGGGTGCGGTTGAACGGCATGCCCATCTTCTCGAGGTCGAGCACCGCGTCGATGGCTTCCTTGCACATGATCTCCACCGCGTCCTGGTCGGCGAGGTAGTCGCCGCCCTTGACGGTGTCGAAGGTGTGCCATTCCCAGTTGTCGTCCTCGACGTTGGCCAGCGCCGCGCACATCCCGCCCTGGGCGGCGCCGGTGTGGCTGCGGGTGGGGTAGAGCTTGGTCAGCACCGCGGTCCGCACGCGTGGGCCGGCTTCCACCGCCGCGCGCATGCCGGCGCCGCCGGCGCCGACGATCACCACGTCGTAGCGGTGTTGCTGGATCACCGGTCAGCCTCCGATGTTCGGGTCGAATGTCACCAGCACGTAGGTGCCGAGCACCAACGTGAAACCCATCGACAGCAGCAGCAGGCTGTTGAGCCAGAAGCGGGTGCTGTCCTTGCGGCTGTAGTCGTCGATGATGGTGCGCAGGCCGTTGCCGCCGTGCAGCTGCGCCAGCCACAACAGCGCCAGATCCCAGAATTGCCAGAACGGCGAGGCCCAGCGCTGCGCCACGTAGTTGAAGTCGATGCGGTAAACGCCGTTGTCCCACATCAGCATGATGAACAGGTGCCCGACGGCCAGGATGATCAGCGCGACCCCGGAGAACCGCATGAACAGCCACGCGAACTTCTCGAAGTTGGGGATGCCGGCCCGGCGCCGCGGCGAGCGCGGGTTGTCGAGGCTGGCCGGCCGGTCGTGGCTGCGCTGGTGCACCGGCGCGACCTGGCCCCGGCCCAGTTGCAGGTCCGGGGAGCTCATCGGAGGTGCTCCCAGATATGGATGCCGGTGACAACCCCGGCCGGAACCATGAGCAGCAGGAAGACGACGCCGACGATCCAAAACATCAGCTTCTGGTAGCGGGTGCCCTCGGACCAGAAGTCGATGAGGATGACGCGGATGCCGTTCAGCCCGTGGAATGCCACCGCGGCCACCAGCCCGTACTCCATCAGGCCGACGACCGGGGTCTGATAGTCGTGGATCACCGCGTTGTAGGTCTGCGGGCTGACCCGCAGCATCGCGGCGTCCAGCACGTGGACGAACAGGAAGAAGAAGATGGTCGCGCCGCTGATGCGATGCAACACCCACGACCACATGCCCGGGTCGCCCCGATACAGGGTTCGGGGTGGACGCCGCTTGCGCGAGGGTGCAGATTCTTTTGCCGGATCCGCGGTTGTCGCCTGTGTGGTCACCCAGTCCTCACCGCCTTCTGACATCGGGGCAGTTCAGCCTAACCCGGCCGGCGGACCGCCTGCGCCGCACAGTCCGCCAAGCGAAGTGACGTGTCAGGGTTAGGCTGGCCGTCTGACGTGGCAAAAGCTGAGCGGGGTTGCGATATGCCTGATGTCGATTGGAACATGTTGCGCGACAAGGCAATCAGCGCTGCGGCGGGGGCCTACGCGCCGTACTCGCGGTTCCCGGTGGGCGCGGCCGCGCTGGTCGACGACGGGCGCGTGGTCACCGGCTGCAATGTGGAAAACATCTCATATGGCCTTGGTCTCTGTGCCGAATGCGGTGTGGTGTGCGCCCTACACGCGACGGGAGGCGGCCGGCTGATCGCGCTGGCCTGCGTCGACGGGCTGGGGGCGCCGCTGATGCCGTGCGGGAGGTGCCGCCAGCTGCTGCTGGAGCACGGCGGCCCCGACCTGCTGGTCGATCATCCGGCCGGGCCGCGCCGGCTCGGCGAGCTCCTGCCCGACGCCTTCAGCGCCGACCTGCCGCGGGAACCCCGTTGACCGACTACACATTCGACGCGCCCACGGTGATCAGAACCAAGCGCGACGGCGGCCGGCTGTCCGACGCCGCCATCGAATGGGTCATCGACGCCTACACCCGCGGCCGGGTCGCCGAGGAGCAGATGTCGGCGCTGCTGATGGCGATCTTCCTGCGCGGCATGGACGGCGGCGAGACCGCCAGCTGGACCGCGGCGATGCTGGCGTCCGGCGAGCGGCTCGACTTCCGCGACCTGGGGGTGCCGACCGTGGACAAGCACTCCACGGGGGGCGTCGGGGACAAGATCACGCTGCCCCTGGTGGCCGTCGTGGCCGCCTGCGGCGCCGCGGTGCCACAGGCGTCGGGGCGGGGGCTAGGGCACACCGGCGGCACCCTGGACAAGCTCGAGTCCATCGCCGGCTTCACCGCCGCGTTGTCCAACCGGCGGGTGCGCGACCAACTCCGCGGTGTCGGCGCGGCCATCTTCGCGGCCGGAGAGCTGGCGCCGGCCGACGCCAAGCTGTACGCCCTGCGCGACGTCACCGCCACCGTCGAGTCGCTGCCGCTGATCGCCAGCTCGGTGATGAGCAAGAAGCTGGCCGAGGGGACCGGCGCGCTGGTGCTCGACGTGAAGGTCGGGGCCGGGGCGCTGCTGCGCTCCGGGGACCGGTGCCGCGAACTGGCCCACACCATGGTCGAGCTGGGTGCGGCGCACGGGGTGCCCACCCGCGCGCTGTTGACCGACATGAACCGCCCGCTGGGCGCGACCGTGGGCAACGCCCTCGAGGTCGAAGAGTCGTTGGACGTGCTGGCCGGCGGCGGCCCGCCCGACGTGGTCGAGCTGACGTTGCGGCTGGCCGCCGAGATGCTCGAGCTGGCCGGGGTCGACGGTCGCGACCCCGCCGAGACGCTGCGCGACGGCACAGCGATGGACCGGTTCCGCCGGCTCATCGCCGCCCAGGGCGGCGATTTGTCGGTTCCGTTGCCGATCGGTGCGCATTCCGACACCGTGACCGCCCCCCGGGGCGGCACAATGGGCGATATCGACGCGATGGCAGTGGGGCTGGCGGCTTGGCGGCTCGGTGCGGGCAGGTCCCGTCCGGGCGAACGGGTGCAGGCCGGCGCCGGCGTCCGGATCCACCGCCGCCCCGGCGAACCGGTCGCGGCCGGTGCGCCGCTGTTCACCCTCTACACCGACGCGCCGGAGCGCTTCGCCGCGGCGCTGGCCGAACTGGACGGCGGCTACAGCGTCGGCGACACGCCACCGGTCTCGCGCCCGCTGATCATCGATCGGATCGTCAAGTGACCACACCCCTGGGCCTCGAGCAGATCAAGAAGGCGCCCAAGGCGCTGCTGCACGATCACCTCGACGGCGGGCTGCGCCCGTCGACCGTGGTCGAGATCGCCGGCCAGACCGGCTACGACGGGCTGCCCACCACCGACGTCGACGAGCTGGCGACCTGGTTTCGCACCCGCTCGCACAGCGGCTCGCTGGAGCGCTACCTGGAGCCGTTCTCGCACACCGTTGCGGTGATGCAGACCTCCGACGCTCTGCATCGGGTCGCCTACGAATGCGTGGAGGACCTGGCCGCCGACTCGGTCGTCTACGCCGAGATCCGATTCGCGCCCGAGCTGCACATCGACCGTGGGCTGTCCTTCGACGAGATCGTCGACGCCGTGCTGGCCGGCTTCGCCGACGGCGAAAAGGCCTGCGCCGCCGCGGGCCGGCCGATCGTGGTGCGGCTGCTGGTCACGGCCATGCGGCACGCCGCGGTGTCCCGGGAGATCGCCGCGCTGGCAATCCGGTTCCGGGACAAGGGAGTTGTCGGATTCGACATCGCCGGCGCCGAGGCCGGCAACCCGCCAACACGGCACCTGGATGCCTTCGAGTACATGCGAGACCACAACGCGCGCTTCACCATTCACGCGGGGGAGGCGTTCGGGCTGCCGTCCATCCATGAGGCGATCGCGTTCTGCGGCGCCGACCGCCTGGGCCACGGGGTGCGGATCGTCGACGATATCGACGTCCTCGGCGACGGCCGGGTCCGGCTCGGCAGGCTGGCATCCATTTTGCGGGACAAGCGAATTCCGCTGGAACTATGCCCGAGTTCCAACGTGCAGACCGGCGCGGTGAAGAGTATCGCGGACCACCCGTTCGACCTGCTGGCCCGCACCCGGTTCCGGGTGACCGTGAACACCGACAACCGACTGATGAGCGATACCACGATGAGCCTCGAAATGTGCCGACTGGTCGAGGCTTTCGGTTACGGCTGGAGCGACCTCGAGCGGTTCACCATCAATGCGATGAAGTCGGCGTTCCTCCCGTTCGACGAGCGGCTGGCGATCATCGACGACGTGATCAAACCGCGTTATGCCGTGCTGATCGCAGGCTGACGCCGCTCGCCCGAAAAGCGGGCGAGCGGCGCAGCTTTCGGCTCAGCGGGTGAGGCGCGTTCCGGTGCGGCGACCCGTCAGTGCCTCGTAGAGCGCGATGAGGACGATGGCGGCGCCGACTCCGATTAAGAACGGAATCCACGCGATGCCACCGTTGGCGTTGTGGTATCCGAACTGGCTGGCGACCGCCGAGCCGATCAAACCGCCTACAGCGCCGATCACGACGGTCATGATCATGCCGACGTTCTGCTTGCCCGGCATCACCAGGCGGGCGACGACACCGATGATCGCGCCCACGATGATGGCGAGGATGATGGATCCGACCATTTCAGCTCCTGTCCTAACGGCGCCCGGGTTGGGCGCCATCTGCGACAAGGATTTCCCCGAAAAGACGGACTTCTAACACAATTCGTCTGGAAGTCAGTTCAGGTCGGCCGCGAGCCCGATGGCGCGCACCGTGCCGACCAGGTGCTCTTGCACCGCATGCAGCGCCCGCTGGGCGTCGCCGTCGCGCAGCGCCTCGGCGATATCGCGGTGCTCGTCGAGAATCGTCGTCACCCGGTCCGGGTCGCGAAGCGCCGATTCGCCGATCATCCTCATCTGCCGATCCCGCAGAGACCCATAGAAACCCGACAGGATGGCGTTGCCCGACTCGGCCAGCGTGACGGCGTGGAAGGCGCGGTCGGCGTCGAGAAACTCGGCCCAGTCGGCGCGGTCGACGGCCTCGCGCTGCCGGTGCAGCTCGCCCGAGAGACGCTCGAAGACCGCGGCGCACGCGGCGGGTCCGCGGCCCACCACCTTGGTGGCGGCGAACTGCTCCAGCAGCAGCCGCGCCTCCATCACCGAGCGGACCTCGTCGGGCGAAACGGGGACCACCAGGGCGCCGCGCTGGGGGTACAGGCGCAGCAGCCCCTCGGCCTCCAGCCGCAGGAAGGCCTCGCGCACCGGGGTGCGCGACATCCCCAGCGCCGTGGCCACGTCACCCTCGCTGATCAGTTCCCCGCCCGGGAACGCGCCGGTGAGGACCCGCGTCTTGACGTAATCCAGCGCGCGGTCCTTGGCCGTGCCCGGCCGCGGGTCACTCGATGCCACGGCAGCCTTCCGGTAGCTAAGTCGTATCCCAGCAGTGTGGTGACCGTACACCACGGGCAACCTTGACAGGGCTACAACTGAGATACAAGATAGATACGAGAAAGACATGAGACGCACCCCTATAGCCCGCGAGCAGTTGAAGGAGACGAAGTGTCCGTCACCGACACAGCCCTGACCCCCAACCTGGATCCGACGGTCCCCGCGCCGATGATCAACGTGGCCGAGTACGGCTTCGAAGGTCGTTTTCAAGATTGGGCCTCCGACGCCGAGTACTTCGAGTACTCCAAGGCCGCCAACCCCATCGGCTCGGGGCACGTCCCGCAGGTTCCGGTTACCCGGTTCGATGCGGATGTCTACACCGATCGGCCGACCGGGGTGATCCCACTGGATCTGTCCAAGGAGCTGCAGATCGAGACCGGCGCGGCGACCAGCCCAGCGCTGCTGGCGAACTTCGTGCGCATCCGGCCGGGCGAGCAGGTCGACACCAGCCCCAACGCCACCTCGCAGCTGTACTACGTGCTCTACGGGCGGGGCTTCGCTGCGGTCAACGGCCACCTCGTCCAGTGGGAGAAGGGCGACTTCCTCACCCTTCCCGCGGGCACCCACTCGGTCTTCTACGCCGCCGCCGACACGGCCATGTACTGGGTGCACGACGAGCCGCTGATGCGATACCTCGGCGCCGAAGCCACCCAGCCGCGGTTCCGCGCGACCAAGTTCCGCCGTTCGGATGCGGTGGCCAAGCTGGAGGAGATCGCGTCGCGCCCGGGCGCCAACGAGAAGAGCCGGGTCAGCGTGCTGTTGGCCAACGCCAACCAGGAACAGACGCTGACCATCACCCACGTCCTGTGGGCCATGTTCGGCGTGCTGCCCCCGAACCAGGTGCAGCGCCCGCACCGGCACCAGTCGGTCGCCCTCGACCTCATCCTCGACGCGCCGGCCAGCGGCTGCTACACGCTGCTGGGCACCCGCCTCGACGAGCACGGCGACATCGTCGACCCGACCCGGGTGGACTGGCGGGCCGGCTGCGCCTTCACCACGCCGCCGGGCATGTGGCACGCCCACTACAACGAGACCGACCAGCCCGCCCACCTGATCCCGATCCAGGACGCCGGGCTGCAGACCCACCTCCGCAGCCTCGACATCAAGTTCACGCAGCGCCGCGACCTCGTCGCCGGCTGACCCGGCGGGCCGTGCGCGGTCCACAGTTGGCGCATAGTGTGGCTGCACATGAAGTTGCCCCTGCTGGGCCCCGTCTCGGTCACCGGCTTTCAGAACGCGTGGTTCTTTCTGTTCCTGCTGCTCGTTCTGCTGGTCCTGGGCCTCTACGTCGTGCTGCAGTTCGCCCGCCGCCGGCGGGTGCTGCGGTTCGCCAACATGGAGGTGCTCGAGCGGGTCGCACCGGCGCACCCCAGCCGGTGGCGGCACCTGCCGACCATCCTGCTCGCCGTGTCGCTGGTGCTGCTGACCACCGCGATGGCCGGGCCGACCTCCGATGTCCGGATCCCGCTCAACCGCGCGGTCGTCGTCCTGGTCATCGACATGTCGCAGTCCATGCGGGCCACCGACGTCGCACCGAATCGGCTCAAGGCGGCCGAGGAGGCGGCCAGCCAGTTCGCCAGCCAGCTGACGCCCGGGATCAACCTCGGGCTGGTGGAGTTCGCGGGCACGCCCTACCTGCTGGTGCCGCCCACCCCGCAGCACCAGGCGACCAT
>NZ_LZKH01000168.1:0-28114 GCF_001672745.1 Mycobacterium sp. E1386 | reverse complement strand
CGCGCAGGCGGCAAGCCATTCCGGCGCTTTGCGCCGCGGTGCTGGTCTTGCTGGCGCTGGCCCCCCAGTTGGCCGTCGACGTCGGCTTCGCGCTGTCGGCGGTCGCGACGGCCGCGTTGGTCGTGATCGCGCCGGCCTGGTCGCGCCGCCTGGTGGGGAGAGGCTGCCCCAAGCCGCTGGCCGACGCCCTGGCGATCGCCGCGGCCGCGCATGTCGTGACCGCCCCGCTGGTGGCGGGCATCTCCGGGCGGGTCAGCCTGGTGGCGGTGGGCGCCAACCTCGCGGCGGCGCCGGTCATCGCGCCGATCACCGTGCTCGGCAGCGCGGCCGCCGTGCTCAGCGTGGTGTGGCCGCCCGGCGCGCACGTGTTGGTCCGTTTCACCGGTCCCGAACTGTGGTGGGTGGTGCGGGTGGCGCACTGGTCGGCGGGCGCGCCCAGTGCGACGCTGCCCGTTCCGTCCGGGGTGCCGGGAGTGGTGCTGGTCGCCGGGGTGACCGCGCTGATCGTCGTGGCGGTCACGAGGCTGCGCGGCCGGCGCTGGTTTGGCGCCGCGGTCGGCCTGGGCGC
Organism: Mycobacterium sp. E1386; assembly: GCF_001672745.1. Taxonomy (NCBI): domain Bacteria; kingdom Bacillati; phylum Actinomycetota; class Actinomycetes; order Mycobacteriales; family Mycobacteriaceae; genus Mycobacterium; species Mycobacterium sp. E1386. Next base: position 27,546 of record NZ_LZKH01000168.1, on the reverse strand, counting down.
GTTGACGGCCGCCCTCTGCGCGCTGGCTTGGTGGGTGTCGACGGTGATGGATCCCGGGGCGGCGTAGTCGGTCCGTCGTGACACCATCGTGGGGTGACAGAGGTTTCGCCGTTGCACCTGGTCCTGGGAGACGAGGAGCTGCTGGTCGAGCGGGCGGTGGCCGACGTACTGCGGGCGGCGCGCCAGCGGGCCGGGATCGACGACGTTCCGGTCAGCCGAATGCGGGCGGGTGACGTCAGCACCTACGAGCTCGCCGAGCTGCTGAGCCCGTCGCTGTTCGGGGATGAGCGCATCGTCGTGCTGGAGTCCGCAGGCGAAGCGGGCAAGGAGGCGGCCGCGGTGATCGCCTCGGCCGCGGCCGACGTCCCGCTGGGCACGATGCTGGTGGTCGTGCATTCGGGCGGCGGGCGGGCCAAGGCGCTGGCCACCGAGTTGCAGTCACTGGGCGCCGTCTTGCACCCGTGCGCGCGGATCACCAAGGTCAGCGAGCGAATTGACTTCGTCCGCAAGGAGTTTCGTGCGCTGCGCGTCAAGGTCGACGAGGAGACCGTGACCGCCATGCTGGACGCGGTCGGCTCCGACGTGCGGGAGCTGGCGGCCGCGTGCTCGCAGCTGGTCGCCGACACGGGCGGGGTCGTGAATGCCGCCGCGGTCCGCCGCTATCACAGCGGCAAAGCCGAGGTGAAGGGGTTCGACATCGCGGACAAGGCGGTGGCCGGCGACGTCGCGGGGGCGGCCGAAGCGCTGCGGTGGGCGATGATGCGCGGGGAGCCGCTGGTGGTGCTGGCCGACGCGCTGGCCGAAGCGGTCCACACGATCGGGCGGGTCGCTCCGCTGTCAGGCGATCCCTATCGGCTGGCGTCGCAACTGGGGATGCCGCCGTGGCGGGTGCAGAAGGCCCAGAAACAGGCTCGGTATTGGTCGCGCGACAGCGTCGCGGCCGCGATGAAGGTGGTGGCGGCGCTCAACGCGAACGTCAAGGGTGCGGTGGCGGACGCCGACTATGCGCTGGAATCGGCGGTCAGGACGGTGGCCGAGCTGGCCGCGAACCGGAACCGATGAGCGGGCGGGTCAGATCTTGTTGAGCGCGCGCGCCAGGGCCGACTTCTTGTTGGCCGCCTGATTCTTGTGGATCACGCCCTTGCTGGCCGCTTTGTCCAGCTTGCGGGTGGTCGCGGCCAGCAACTCGGAGGCCTTCTCCTTGTCGCCGGCGTGGGCGGCCTCACGGAATGCGCGGACGGCGGTGCGAAGCGACGACTTCACCGACTTGTTGCGCAGTCGGGCGCGCTCGTTGGTGCGATTGCGCTTCTGCTGCGACTTGATGTTGGCCACGCTTCTAGTTCCTTCTCCGCTTCGACGTTTGTTGGGGGCGCCGGATGTCACCACAGCGACTGCCCAGGTTATCAGTCGGTTACGTTTTCTCCCAAAACGGGAACCCGTGGCCTGCCATAACGTCAATTTGAGGCAGCATCTTAAAAGTGAGTCTTCCGAGCCAGCTCGAGGAAACCGGGCGGGGGTTGCGCGCCGCGCGCGCCGAGCGCATTTTCGGCGGCTACAACACGTCCTCCGACATCTATTCGATGGCGTTTGACGAGATGTTCGATGCCCACGGCTCCGTTCGGGGTCCCTATAAGGGCATCTACGCCGAGCTCGCGCCATCGGACGCCTCGGACCTGAAGGCCCGCGCCGAAGCGCTGGGTCGCGCCTTCATCGACCAGGGCATCACCTTCTCGCTGTCGGGTCAGGAGCGGCCTTTTCCGCTCGACCTGGTTCCGCGGGTCATCTCGGCCGCCGAGTGGAGCCGGTTGGAGCGCGGCATCATCCAGCGCGTCAAGGCGCTCGAGATGTATCTCGACGACATCTACGGCGATCAGGAGATCCTGAACGACGACATCATCCCGCGCCGCCTGATCACTTCCTGCGAGCATTTCCACCGTGAGGCGATGGGCATCGTCCCGCCCAACGGCGTCCGCATCCACGTCGCCGGCATCGACCTGATCCGCGACGAGAAGGGCAACTTCCGCGTCCTCGAGGACAACCTGCGCTCGCCCTCCGGGGTGTCGTATGTCATGGAGAACCGTCGGACCATGGCGCGGGTCTTCCCGAATCTGTTCGCCACCCACCGCGTGCGTGCGGTCGACGATTACGCGTCGCACCTGCTGCGCGCGTTGCGCAATTCCGCGGCCACCAACGAGGCCGACCCGACCGTGGTGGTGCTCACTCCCGGGGTCTACAACTCGGCCTACTTTGAGCACTCGCTGCTGGCCCGCCAGATGGGGGTCGAGCTGGTCGAGGGTCGCGACCTGTTCTGCCGCGACAACCAGGTCTACATGCGCACCACCGAGGGGGAGGTGCAGGTCGACGTCATCTACCGGCGCATTGACGACGCATTCTTGGACCCGCTGCAGTTCCGCGCCGACTCGGTCCTCGGGGTGGCCGGCCTGGTCAACGCCGCCCGCGCCGGCAACGTCGTCGTCTCCAGCGCCATCGGCAACGGTGTGGGCGACGACAAGCTCGTCTACACCTATGTGCCGACGATGATCGAGTACTACCTGGGGGAGAAGCCGCTGCTGGCCAACGTCGAGACGTATCGGTGCTGGCTCGACGACGAACGCGAAGAGGTGCTGGACCGGATCGACGAATTGGTCCTCAAGCCGGTCGAGGGGTCCGGGGGTTACGGCATCGTGTTCGGGCCGGAAGCCTCCGAGAAGGAGTTGGCCACAGTCGCCAAGAAGGTTCGCGACGATCCGCGCAGCTGGATCGCCCAGCCGATGATGGAACTGTCGACCGTGCCGACGCAGATCGGGAACACGCTGGCGCCCCGGTATGTCGACCTGCGGCCGTTCGCGGTCAATGACGGCGACGACGTCTGGGTGTTGCCCGGCGGCCTGACCCGGGTGGCCCTGGTCGAGGGCTCGCGGGTGGTCAACTCGAGCCAGGGCGGTGGCTCGAAGGACACCTGGGTGCTGGCGTCGCGGACCTCGGGCGGTGAACACGAGCTCGGCGCGGCGGAAGTCGTCCGCTCGCTGCCCGAGTCGATGTCCGACCCGGTGCTGGACGGCGCGGAGCGTTTCGCGCAGACCCAGACGCAACCCACGGAATCCCCGCAGGAACAGCAGTTTCAGCGGCAACAACGGCGGGCGAAGCGCTGATGCTGGCCCGTAACGCGGAGGCGCTGTTCTGGATCGGTCGCTATGTCGAACGCGCCGACGACACCGCGCGCATCCTCGACGTAATGCTGCACCAATTGCTCGAGGAGTCCAGCGTCGACCCGGACCAGGCGTCCCGGCTGTTGCTGCGGGTGCTCGGCATCGACCCCCCGCACCACGACCTCGACGTCTGGTCGCTGACCGACCTGGTGGCCTTCAGCACCAACGCTTCGGGGGGAAGTTCGATCGTCGACGCCATCACGGCGGCGCGGGAGAACGCCAAGTCGGCGCGCGAGGTGACGTCCAGCGAGATCTGGGAGTGCCTCAACACCACCTATCACGCCCTGCCCGAACGCGAGCGTGCCGCGAAACGCCTTGGGCCCCATGAGTTCCTGTCCTACATCGAGGGCCGGGCGGCGATGTTCGCCGGCCTGGCCGACTCGACACTGTCCCGCGACGACGGGTACCGCTTCATGGTGCTAGGCCGCGCGATCGAGCGGGTGGACATGACGGTGCGGCTGTTGCTTTCGCGGGTGGGCGACAGCGCTTCGTCCCCGGCGTGGGTGACGCTGTTGCGTTCGGCGGGTGCGCATGACACCTACCTGCGCACCTATCGCGGCGTGCTGGACGCCGGGCGGGTGGTCGAATTCATGTTGCTGGACCGGTTGTTCCCCCGTTCGGTGTTCTATTCCCTGCGGCTCGCCGAACACAACCTCGACGAACTGCTGCACTCCCGGCAGAGCCGGATCGGCGCCACCGGGGAGGCGCAGCGGCTGCTCGGGCAGGCCCGAAGCGAACTCGAATTCGTGCAACCCGGTGTACTGCTGGAGTCCCTGGAGACTCGCCTGGCGGGCCTGCAGCGAACCTGCCACGACGTCGGAGAAGCGTTGTCGGTGCAGTACTTTCACGTCACCCCGTGGGTGGCGTGGTCGGATGCCGGCGATCGCGGCCGGCTGGTCAGCCGCAAAGGGGACGGCTGATGTGGCGGCTGCGGGTGGTGCACACCACCGGGTATGCCTACCAGTCGGCGGTGACCGCGTCCTACAACGAAGCGCGGTTGACCCCGCGGTCGAACACCAGGCAAAACGTCATCCTCAATCGCGTCGAGACAATCCCCGCGACCCGGTCCTATCGCTACATCGACTATTGGGGCACCGCCGTAACGGCATTCGATCTGCACGCGCCGCACACCGACCTAACGGTGACGTCGTCGTCGGTGGTGGAAACCGAGCAGCCGGAACCGCCGGTGACCGACATCGGCTGGGGTGAGCTCAAGTCCGAGGCGGTGATCGACCGGTTCGACGAGTTGCTTCGCCCCACCGGGCATACCCCGGCGAGCAAAAAGGTTGCGTCCGTGGCCAAGAAGATCGCCAAGTCGCACCAGCCCGCCGAGGCCGTCCCGGCCGCCAGCGAATGGGTGCGCGGCGAACTGGACTATCTCCCGGGAACCACCAGCGTGCACTCGTCGGGGCTGGACGCGTTGAACGCGGGTCGGGGTGTCTGCCAGGACTTCGTGCACTTGTCGCTGATGTTGTTGCGGGCCATGGGGATTCCCGCGTACTACGTGTCGGGCTACCTGCATCCCAAGCGCGACGCCGTGGTCGGGGACACCGTGGACGGGCGCAGCCACGCGTGGATTCAGGCGTGGACGGGCGGCTGGTGGAGTTACGACCCCACCAACGGAACAGAGATCTCCGAGCAATACGTCGGCGTGGGCGCCGGCCGCGACTACACCGACGTCCCTCCCCTGAAAGGCATTTACTCCGGTCAGGGGGCGACCGATCTCGACGTCGTCGTGGAGGTCACCCGGCTGGCTTAGCCGGCGCGGGCATAGCGTTCACGCCATGAACGACACTGCGCCTAACCGCGGTGGTCCCTCGTTGCTGCTGCTGTCCGCGCTGTGTGTCGCGGTGCTCTTCGGCGGGATCGCCGTCGGGATCGCCCTGGGCGGTGTGATGCCGCTGCCGTACGGTCCGGCGGCCGCGGTGGCGGCCTACGTCCGTGCGGAGCCGGTCGCCGTGCGCGTCATCGCCGTGGCGACGTTTGCGTCGTCGATCCCGTTGGCGGCCTACACGGCGACGGTCAGCGTCCGGCTGCGCCGGCTCGGCGCTGCCGGGCCGGGAGCCACGGTCGCGCTCACGGGAGGCGTCCTGGCCGCCGGCGCGCTGGCGCTGTGCGGCCTGCTGGCCTGGCCGCTGTCGCGGCCCGAAGTCGCCGGGGACGCGACGGTGGTCGGCGCGCTGTACCTGCTGGTGTTTCTGGTCGGCGGCCCGGGACACATCGTGGCCCTGGGCCTGATGGTCGCCGGGATCGCGGGACCCGCCCTGAGCCGGGGCTTGCTGCCGAGCCCGGTGGCCTGGGCCGGCCTGGGAATCGCCGCCCTCGCCGAAGCGGCGACGGCGGTATTGGTCTGGCCGGACCTGGGCGTGATCCTGCCGGTTGCCAGGGTGTCGGCGCTGTGCTGGCTGGTACTGGCGGGGGCGCTGCTGCCGTTGCGCCGCAACGACATTGCGGAGTGACCGTTACGGCGCGTCGATTTCGACGCGATGCAGGTCGTCGCCGAGCTCGATCCGCCCGTCGAACGCCGAAGCCGCCAGGGCCCGCCACTGCTCTTCCTGGCCGGGCACCAGCGCGGGCACGTAATGCGTCATGACGAGCGTGCCCACCCCCGCGCGGGCCGCGGTTGCCGCCGCCTCCTCGACCGACGAGTGGTAGTCGCAGATGTCTTGGAGCCGCTGTTGCGGGATGTTGCCGACGATGTCCTTGCGGATCACGGTGTGCACCAAAGCGCCGGCGCCGGCCGCCAGCCTGTCGAGGCCGGCGCAGGGCACCGTATCCCCGGCGAGCACCACCGACGCCGTGCCGTAGTCGACGCGGAACCCGATGGTCGGGGCCACCGGTCGGTGATCGGTGGGTGCCACCCGGATCGACACGCCGTCGCGGTCCCACACCGCCCCCTCGGTGCATTCGTGGACTTCGACCGACGGTGGGGCGTTCAGGTCGGCGTGGTGAGCGATCCGGTACTCGATGTCGTGGCGGAACGCGTGCAGAGTCGCCTCGACCGTCTCCGCGGTCCCGGGCGGCCCGATGATCGGCAGCGGCGCCGGGTCCGGTGCGAAGGTGCTGATCCAGCGAGTGATCAGGAGGTCGCCGAGATCCCCGATGTGGTCGCTGTGCAGATGGGTGATCAGCAGCGCCGACAATCCGGCGGCGCCCACGCCGACGGCCGCCGCGCGCTGCAACACCCCACGCCCGCAGTCCACCAGAAACACCTGCCCGCCGGCCCGCACCAGAGTCGACGGGCCGGCCCGGTTCGGGTCGGGGATCGGGCTCCCGGTCCCCAGCAGCGTGATCTCGATCATGGCCCTATCTTGCAAGCCGCGGCCGGCCGCAGTGGCCCATTCGGGGGATCCGACCGGTCGGACGTCCTGGTTTCGAACGGCGACGTCAGGGTATGGACACGGATCGGCTACCGCTTCTCGTCGTGGCTTTTGCGCCGCACGAGTAAGCCGTAGCCTGTTGTGAAGCGGATCACAACCAGCTGGAGGCCTTTGATGCGGATTGCAGACGTCTTGCGGAACAAAGGCGCGGCGGTGGTGACCATCAACCCCGAGGCGACGGTGAAAGAGCTGCTCGCCGGGCTCGCCGAGCAGAACATCGGCGCCATGGTCGTCGTCGGCGACGAGGGCGTCGTAGGCATCGTCTCCGAGCGCGACGTGGTGCGCGAGCTGCACACCCATGGCGCCAGCGTGCTGTCGCGCCCGATCTCGAAGATCATGACCACCACCGTCGCCACCTGCACGAAAGCCGACACCGTCGACTCCCTGAGCGTGCTGATGACCAAGAACCGGGTGCGCCATGTGCCCGTGCTGGACGGCAAGAAGCTGATCGGCATCGTGAGCATCGGCGACGTGGTGAAGACCCGGATGGAAGAGCTCGAGGCCGAACAGCAGCAGCTGCAGTCCTACATCACGCAGGGCTGACTGCCCGGCTTCTCCTCACGCCGTTTCACGGCGTGCATCGTCGCCGAGCGGGGCTGACTGCCCGACTCGCCGAGCGTGCATTCAGGGCGAAAATGCGGCCATTCTTTCGCCGTGGTTACACGTTGGGCGACTAGCTCCAGGAGTAGTCCGCGCGTAGCCGCTCGGCCACCACTTCGAAGATCTCGCGGTCCAGGATCGCGCCCTCGCGGCGAATGCTCTCCTCGGGGACGTCGAGCACCCGGTCCAGCCGAACCCAGCTAGGCCTGCCTTCGTAATCCCAGGCGCCGGAACCGATCCCGATCCAGTCCCGGTCCTCGGCGTGGCGTTCCTGGCTCGACACCATCAACCCCAGCAAGACGCGGCGGTCACGACCGACCACGAGCACGGGCCGGTCCTTACCCCGGGTGGGGTCGTCCTCGTAAACCACCCAGGTCCAGACGATCTCGCCGGGATCGGCCCGGCCGTCGAGGTCGGGCGCGTAGACCAGCTTGCGCGCGCGCTGCGCGGTCGGGAAGCTCGTGCTGGTCACCGGGCGGCCCGCGGTGACCGCGGGCGGTTGCGGCGCGGCGGCCGCGATGACGTTCGCGGTGATCTTCACGGCGTGCTGCAGTTCGCGCAGCACGGTCTGCGAGTTCTGCACGTGCCGGGCCAGTCGCGGGGCCCGATCGAAGACCAGGTTTTCCGCGAACCGCTGGAACGTCTTCCACTGGGATTTGCGGGCCGACGCCATATTCGCAGCATAGACGCGCATCGCGCGGGTGCGATTGTGTCCAAGTAGGTCTCGGGCACCCCGCCTAGATACCCTGGACATACCAATGGGCCGGTGTTCAGGCGGCCGCAATCGTGTTCAGACCAGGAGATTCCCATCAGCAGTTTCGCCGACAAGACCTTCACCGCGCCGGCGCAGATTAGGAACTTCTGCATCATCGCCCACATCGATCACGGCAAGTCCACGCTGGCGGACCGGATGCTTCAGCTCACCGGCGTCGTCGACGAGCGGATGATGCGGGCCCAGTACCTGGATCGGATGGACATCGAGCGGGAGCGCGGGATCACCATCAAGGCGCAGAACGTCCGGTTGCCGTGGAAAGTCGGGGACCAAGATTACGTCCTGCACCTGATCGACACCCCGGGCCACGTCGACTTCACCTACGAGGTGTCGCGGGCGCTGGAGGCCTGCGAGGGCGCGGTGCTGCTGGTCGACGCGGCCCAGGGCATCGAGGCGCAGACGCTGGCCAACCTGTACCTGGCCCTGGATCGGGACTTGACCATCATCCCGGTGCTCAACAAGATCGACCTGCCCGCGGCCGACCCGGACCGCTACGCGGCAGAGCTCGCACACATCATCGGCTGTGAGCCGGACGACGTGCTGCGGGTGTCCGGAAAAACCGGCGAGGGCGTGGCTCACCTTCTGGACGAGGTGGTCAGGCTGGTGCCGCATCCCCAAGGCGACGCCGACGCACCCACCCGCGCGATGATCTTCGACTCCGTCTACGACATCTACCGCGGCGTGGTGACCTACGTCCGGGTGATGGACGGCAAGATCGTCCCGCGGGAGCGCATCTTGATGATGTCCACCGGCGCCACCCACGAGCTGCTCGAAGTGGGCATCGTCTCGCCCGAACCCAAGGCCAGCGAGGGCCTGGGCGTGGGCGAGGTGGGTTACCTGATCACCGGTGTGAAGGACGTCCGCCAGTCCAAGGTCGGCGACACGGTGACGACGGCCCGGCACGGTGCCACCGAGGCCCTCACCGGGTATCGCGAGCCCAAGCCGATGGTGTACTCGGGCCTGTACCCGGTGGACGGCTCCGATTACCCGGATCTGCGCGACGCCCTGGACAAGCTGCAGCTCAACGACGCGGCTCTGACCTACGAGCCGGAAACGTCGGTGGCGCTCGGCTTCGGGTTCCGGTGCGGCTTTCTGGGCCTGCTGCACATGGAGATCACCCGCGAGCGTCTGGAGCGCGAGTTCAACCTGGATCTGATCTCCACGTCGCCCAACGTCGTCTACCGAGTCATCAAGGAGGACAACAGCGAGATCGTGGTGACCAACCCGTCGGACTGGCCGGAAGGCAAGGTGCGCACGGTCTATGAGCCCGTCGTGAAGACGACCATCATCGCGCCCAGCGAGTTCATCGGCACCATCATGGAGCTGTGCCAGTCGCGCCGCGGCGAGTTGGGCGGGATGGACTACCTGTCACCCGAGCGGGTGGAACTGCGGTACACGATGCCGCTCGGCGAGATCATCTTCGACTTCTTCGACTCGCTGAAGTCGCGCACCCGCGGCTACGCCAGCCTCGACTACGAGGAGGCCGGCGAGCAAGAGGCCCAACTGGTCAAGGTCGACATCCTGCTGCAGGGCGAGGCCGTCGACGCGTTCTCCGCGATCGTGCACAAGGATGGGGCTTCGGCGTACGGCAACAAGATGACCACCAAGCTGAAAGAGCTCATTCCGCGCCAGCAGTTCGAGGTGCCGGTGCAGGCGGCAATCGGATCGAAAATCATTGCGCGCGAGAATATCCGGGCGATCCGCAAGGACGTGCTATCCAAGTGCTACGGCGGAGACATCACCCGCAAACGCAAACTGCTGGAAAAGCAGAAGGAAGGCAAGAAGCGGATGAAGACCATCGGACGGGTCGATGTGCCGCAGGAGGCCTTCGTCGCGGCCCTGTCCACGGACGCCGCCGGCGACAAGGGCAAGAAGTAGCCGTGCCGATGCGAGCGGTTGTCATGGTGGGTATCGGTCTGCTGAGCACGGGATGCGTCACGACCGTCAACGGCACACCCACGCGCGCCGGTCATCTCGGCGGCGCCACCCTGCCGCTCGAGCAAGTCCTGCCGGACGGCGCGGAGGTCAGCGCAGCCGTCGGGAACGAGCTGCCGCCGCACAGCCCGGCCCAGGTGGGTGGTATTGACCTGCTGCCCAACGGGATCCGCGACAGCGGTGGCGCCGCACCGATCCAATGCCTCGGGGTCGTCGCGCCGGCGATGCGCATCGTCTACGAATCTGGCCACGTGCATGCCGCCGCGACGCAGGACTACTGGAATTACGACTCCGGCGTGGGGGTGTCCAGCGCAACGGCGGCGGCAATCAAGCTGGCATCCACGGCCGAGGCGCAACGGCTCTTCGCGTCGTTTGTCGAGCAATGGCAACGCTGCGACGGCACCACGGTCACCATGTACACCCACGACTCGAGCAACACCGAGTTGTACTCGAAGGCGACCGACACCCGCGTCGACGGGCCGGTACTGTCGGCGACCGTTGTCGCGTGGGACAACCATCACGCTCCGCCGTGCCCGCTCGAGCGAGCCGTGGGCGTCAAGGGCGATGTCGTCGCCGACGTCAAAGTAGCCGACGGTCCGCGTGTGCAGGCCGGCCGCAGGGCGGTCGATCTCGTCGAGGTGATGTTGCGAAAAGTCTCGAGCAGCAACTGATGAGAACCGCCCGAATCGTCCTCTCCTGCCTAGCCGCCGTGGCGCTCGCCACCGGCTGCACCGTCGACGGCACCGCGCGGCCAGCGCCGAATCTGAAGCCCCATCCGGTCACCGGGCAACCGGTCAAGCAGGTGCTCCTCGACGACGCCGAGCTGTCGAAGCTGCTGGGCCAGTCCTTCGGAAGCAAAAACGACCTCCCGGCGCGCTTCGGCGGTCCCGAGGTGCTGCCGCCGGCCTTCGGTGCGGTCTCGCCCGCCAATTGCGTGGGTGTCGCGTCGATGATGGTGAAGGACGTATATCGATCCGGCGACGTCAAGAATGCGGCGCGGGAGACGTGGTGGAACCAGCGCGGGCCGGCGAAGATCATCAGCGTCGCCGAGGGTGTGGTCGCCCTCTCCACCGCCGCCGGGGCCGCCACGTTGTTCCAACAGTTTGCACAGCAGTGGCGCGACTGCGACGGCACCACCGTGACCATCGGACGCCCGAGCATCATCACCGACCGCCCCGCGATCGTCTTCGCGGACACCATTTCCGAGGTGCGACTCTCCGAATCGGTTCTGGCCGCGACCATTTCGATCGATACCCAATTGCCGGGCCTGCCGTCGAGCGGACCCAGGCCCGAGGCGCGCGCCATCGGCGTACGGGGGAACTGCCTCGTCGAAGTCGAAGTGGCATTTTTCAATTCGACGCGCTCGTCGGATGAGGGCTCGGGCGACGTGCACCGCAGCGCCATCGACATCGCGCACGCGATGATGGACAAGGTCAGCGGGCTGAGCTGACCGGCAGCTGCCACCAACCTGGGACTTGTCTGGGGTTGAGCTGTGCTCACGCGTGGCCGACGGGTTCGCCGTGCCCTCAAGCCTAAACTCGGGCGAAGTGGGAGGTAGCCGAGAAGCGCATGGAAAGTATCTGCGGCAGTGGGGTATCCCGGCGACGACGTTGGTGCGCCGCAGCGCTTTCGGTCGTTCTGATCTCGGCCACGGCCTGCTCCACCACGGTCGGTGGCGCGGCGCGGCCACCGGCGAACCGCACGTCGCGATTCCTCGACGGGCAGACCCTCGAGCGGGTGCTTCTCGGCAAGAGCGCGCTATCCCGCGTTGTCAGGGAGCCGGTGGAGCTCGACCCCCGCTCCCCGCCGCTTGTCGGGGGCGCCGAGATGTTGGGCGGTGAGCCATCACAGGGGGGCGAGGGCTGCCTCGGGGTCGCGGTGATGATGCAGGCGGGCGCTTATCGGTCCACCAACGTGCGAGCCGTCGCGCTCACAACATGGCGGCCCGCCGCGTCCGGCGCGGCGGTGACCAGGGTGCAAGAGGCGGCCCTCAGCATGCCCACGGCCGCCGACGCCTACGCCGTGTTCGCGACGTTCGCCAGGCAGTGGCGCGAATGCGATGGGAAGACGGTCCCCCTTTCGGGCGGAAGCCTGCCGCTGGAAGTGAAGATTTCCCACGTGCAAAGCGCCGTTTCCGTTGTCGCGGCTACCATTTCGACGCAATGGAACACACCGCCGTCGTTCTCGCCCCCATCCCTCCCCGCCGAGCGGGCCGTTGGGGTGCGGGACAATTGCCTCATCGAAGTTGAGGTCGACTTCGTCGACTCATCGGGCGCATCGCAGGAAGCGCCGCGTGACACGAACGCCAGGGCCCTCGACATCGCGCAAGTCATGCGAGACAAAGTGAACGCGCTGGGCTGAGGCCGGTGTGCTACATCGGCGCGTTGGCGGGCTGGAACATCCCGGAGCCGTCGGCCTCCTCCTCGGCGCGGATCACGTGCACCACCGCGTTGATCAGCGCCAGGTGGGTGAACGCTTGCGGGAAGTTGCCCAGGTGCCGGCCCGTCCGGGGCTCGATCTCCTCGGCGTAGAGGTGCAACGGGCTGGCGTAGGACAGCAGCCGCTCACACAACCGCTTGGCGCGCGCCACCTCGCCGATCTCCACCAGCGCCGAGACCAACCAGAACGAGCAGATCGTGAACGTGCCTTCCTCGCCCGACAGCCCGTCGTCGGTCTCCTCCACGCGATAGCGCAGCACCAGGCCTTCCTGGGTGAGTTCGTCGGCAATGGCCAGCACGGTGTTGCGCACCCTGGGGTCGTCCGGGGGCAGGAAGCGGGTGAGCACCACGAGCAGCAGCGAGGCGTCGAGCGCGTCGGTGCCGTAGCGCTGGGTGAACACCCCGCGGGAGTCCACCCCGTGTTGCAGGATGTCGTCCTTGATCTCCTCTGCGATGGCTCGCCACTGCTGGGCATAGCTCTTCTCGCCCTGCCGCTCGGCCAGCTTGGCCCCGCGGTCGAGCGCCACCCAGCACATCACCTTCGACGAGGTGAAGTGCTGCGGTTCCCCGCGGACCTCCCAGATGCCCCGGTCGGGCTCCCGCCAGTGCTTGATGGCCTCTTCCACCTGCTTCTTGAGCACCGGCCACAAGCTCTCCGGGATCTGCTCACGGGACTTGCAGTGCAGGTAGAACGAATCGAGGATGGAGCCCCAGATGTCGTGCTGGACCTGGTCGTATGCCCCGTTGCCGATGCGCACCGGTCGGGCGTGGTCATAACCGGACAAGTGGTGCAGCTCTTCTTCCACCAGGCTGCGTTCGCCGCCCACGCCGTACATCACCTGCAGCGGGTGCCGCTCGTTGCTGTTGGCGCCCGAGACGTCGGCGATGAACGCGAAGAAGTCGTCGGCCTCCCGATCCAGCCCGAGCGTGTAAAGCCCCCACAACGCGAACGTGGAGTCGCGCACCCAGGCGTAGCGGTAGTCCCAGTTGCGTTCGCCCTGTGGCGTTTCCGGCAGCGAGGTGGTGGCGGCCGCCAGCAGTGCCCCGGTGGGCGAGTACGTCAGCCCCTTCAGCGTGAGCGCGCTGCGCTGCAGGTAGGCGCGCCACGGGTGGTCGGGGAAGTTGCCGATGTTGATCCATTGCCGCCAGCACTCGGTGGTCTGCCACATCTTGTCGGCGGCCTCTTCGTAGGTTTGCGGCGCCGGGTGCTTGGTCCAGCTCAGGGCGACGAAGACGTCGTCACCCTCCTTCATGCGGGTGCGGGCGCGGGCTTCGCGGCCCTCCAGCCCGATCCGCAGGTTGGTGGTGAGCCGCAGGGTCGGGTGGGCGTCGGGCTGCTTGGTGGCCCGCGCGATCGCCTCGCCGTATGCGTTGGCCGAGTATTCCCAGGTGGAGCCCACGCGGTGATAGTCGAACGCGGGTTCGCAGCTCATCATCAGCTCGACGGTGCCGCTGACGCAGCGCACCGTGCGCAGCAGGATGTGCTCGGCGTCCCAGTCCATCGGCGTGCGGCGGTGGGTCCTGGACCGGCGCTCGATGTCGTGCCAGGGCCCCATCACCAGCGCGTCGCGCACGATCAGCCACCCGGTGTGGGTCTGCCACGTGGTCTCCATGATCAGGCTGCCGGGCAGGTAGCGCCGCGCCGAGGGCACCGAGACGCCGTAGGGGCCGAGCCGGAAATGGCCGGCGCTGCGGTCCAGGATGGCGCCGAAGACGCTGGGCGAGTCCGGGCGCGGCACGCACATCCATTCGACCGAGCCGGCCGGCGAGATCAGGCAGGTCGTCTCCCAGTCGGACAAGAACGCGTAGTCCGCGATCGGCGGGAACGGGTTCCGCAGTGCCCCGCTCGAGGCCAGCGGAGCCGGCGCGCTGAAGTCGATGGGCGAAGGTAAGGCCGCCGTGTCCGCTTGAAATGCCTCCTCGGGCATGGCGTCGGCGGGCTGGTCGTCGGGCTGGGCGTGCAGGACCATCCCGACATCATCATCTGTTGACCGGCCCGGCGTCCATTCTTTCGCCGACGTGGCGCAACTTCGGATGACCCGCGGCGCCGAGCCAACCGCTCCGGAAGCCCGCCGATCGCGACGCGGCAGGCGAGCACTCGCCGCGGTGCCGGGGCCCGCTTTTCAATCACCGTGACGTCTACCCGGGCGCGGGCCGGCACCGTGCCCGCCGGGCCGCCGCCGACGGGGCGGACACGCGCACGTTGGTTTTCGGCTGCAGGGCCGAATAGGGTGAGCTTCGTGACCGCATTCCTGAATTGGTGGGACGGCAACGAGCTGTGGCTTTCCGGGCTCGCTTTCGTACTCCAGGCCATGGTGGTGATGCCGGTTGTGCTGGTAGTGGCCGCGGTGACGGCGGGACTGCTCGACGGCCTGCTCGGCAAAAGCATCACCCTGATGCGCCGCGCCCGCCACGCCGGTGCGGCGCCAGGGTAACGCCCATGCCCCGGTCACACGTGACGTTGATTCTGGTCTCGCTCGTGGTGCTGGTGATCGTCGCGTGGTGGCTAACGCATTGAGTGTGCGACTTCGCGCCGCGCGCCGGCATGGCGACGCGAGCGGTGGCGGGCCTGCCGATTCCTGTTAGGCTTCCCGCCATGCACGTGACATCCGGTGTCGTGGAACGCCATGTCTTCGTGCACTGTTGTCGCTGACCGCCAATCCCGTGTGCGGTCTGGTATGGGGTTCGTCAGGCCTCCCAGTCGTTTAGGCGCCTTTCCGCAGCAACGGGACCGCTATCACCCAAGTCCCCGTACCGGAAGGCCCGAATGCTCCACGACATCGTTTCGCGCTGGCGGCCGGTGAGTGCCCTCGCCCTCATCGTCGCAGTCATCTCGGGATGTAGTGGCGGGGCCAGTGACGTCGTGGGCGGGGGCGGCCCAACCAACGCGCGCACCAGCATCACGCTGGTGGCCTATTCGGTCCCAGAACCCGGCTGGAGCAAGGTCATCCCCGCCTTCAATGCCGCCGAGGAGGGCAAGGGCATTCAGGTGATCACCTCCTACGGCGCCTCGGGCGACCAGTCGCGCGGAGTAGTCGACGGCAAGCCGGCCGACGTGGTGAACTTCTCGGTCGAACCGGACATTACGCGATTGGTGAAGGCCGGCAAGGTGTCCAAAGACTGGAATACCGACGCCACCAAGGGAATTCCGTTCGGATCGGTGGTGACCCTGGTGGTGCGTAAAGGCAACCCGAAAAACATCAAAGACTGGGACGACCTGCTGCGCCCGGGAGTGGAGGTCATCACGCCCAGCCCGCTGAGCTCGGGGTCGGCCAAGTGGAATTTGCTCGCACCGTACGCCGTCAAGAGCGAAGGCGGCGGCAACACCCAGGCCGGCGTCGACTTCATCAGCAAGCTGGTGCACGAACACGTCAAGTTGCGGCCCGGTTCGGGGAGGGAGGCCACCGATGTTTTCGTTCAGGGCAGCGGGGATGTGTTGATCAGTTACGAGAACGAGGCGATCGCCACCGAGCGTGCAGGCAAACCGGTTGAGCACATCAACCCGCCGCAGACTTTCAAAATCGACAATCCGGTTGCGGTGGTAACCACCAGCCCGCACCTGGACGCCGCGGTCGCCTTCAAGAACTTTCAGTACACGGCCACGGCGCAGAAGGTGTGGGGGCAGGCCGGCTTTCGGCCGGTCGACCCGGCCATTGCCGCCGAATTCCGTGATCAGTTTCCGGCGCCGACGAAACTGTGGACGATTGCCGACCTCGGTGGGTGGAGCGCGGTGGACCCGCAGCTGTTCGACAAGACCACCGGCAGCATCACCAAGATCTACACGCAGGCCACCGGATGACAACCGCGATCACGCCCGGCCCGCCCGAGCTCGGTCACCCGGCCGGTGACGCCGGGCACCGCCAAGCGAATCCCGGGCGTTCTCGCTGGTCGGGTACCACGTCGCTGCGGGTGGGAGTGGCAACGCTGTGGCTTTCGGTGATCGTGCTGTTGCCGCTGGCGGCCATCGCCTGGCAGGCCGCCGGCGGTGGCTGGCACGCCTTCTGGTTGGCGGTGACGTCGAACGCCGCGTTGGAGTCGTTCCGGGTGACCCTGACCATCTCCGCCGGGGTCACCTTGGTGAATTTGGTGTTCGGCCTGGTCATCGCCTGGATGCTGGTGCGGGACGACTTCGTCGGCAAGCGGCTCGTCGACGCGATCATCGACCTGCCGTTCGCGCTGCCCACCATCGTCGCCAGCCTGGTGATGCTGGCGCTTTACGGCAACAACAGCCCGGTGGGCTTGCACCTGCAGCACACGGCGTGGGGCGTGGCCGTGGCGCTGGCCTTCGTCACGTTGCCGTTCGTGGTGCGCGCCGTGCAGCCGGTGCTGCTGGAAATCGATCGCGAGACCGAAGAGGCGGCCGCGTCGTTGGGTGCAAGCGGCGCAAAGGTTTTCACCTCGGTCGTGCTGCCGTCGTTGACGCCCTCCCTGCTGTCCGGCGCGGGCCTCGCCTTCTCACGAGCGATCGGCGAGTTCGGGTCGGTGGTCCTGATCGGTGGCGCGGTTCCGGGCAAGACCGAAGTGTCGTCGCAGTGGATACGCACCCTCATCGAGAACGACGACCGCACCGGTGCCGCCGCGATATCCATCGTCTTGCTGTCGATTTCGTTTGTGGTGCTGTTCATTCTGCGGATCGTGGGCGGCCGCGCCGCCAAGCGTCAGGAGTTGGCGGCGTGACGTCATCGCCCAGGGTTCGATACCTGATCCGCTTCGTCGGGCTTGCATACCTTTTCGTCTTGCTGGTCGTTCCGGTTGCCCTGATCCTGTGGCGGACGTTTCGGCCGGGCTTCGGCCAGTTCTTCGACTGGGTGAGCACTCCCGCGGCGATCTCGGCGCTGAACCTGACCTTGCTGGTGGTCGCCATAGTGGTGCCGCTGAACGTGGTTTTCGGCATTCCCACCGCTTTGGTGCTCGCCCGCAATAGGTTTCGTGGCAAGGGTGTGCTGCAGGCGGTCATCGATCTGCCTTTCGCCGTGTCGCCGGTCATCGTCGGCGTTGCGCTGATCCTGTTGTGGGGCTCGGCCGGCGCATTCGGCTTCGTCGAAAAGGACCTCGGGTTCAAGATCATCTTCGGTTTGCCCGGCATCGTCCTTGCCAGCATCTTCGTCACCCTGCCGTTCGTCGTGCGCGAGGTGGAACCGGTCCTGCACGAACTGGGGACCGACCAGGAGGAGGCGGCGGCGACCCTGGGATCGGGCTGGTGGCAGACCTTTTGGCGGATCACGCTGCCTTCGATCCGGTGGGGTCTGACCTACGGCATCGTGCTGACCGTCGCCCGCACCCTGGGCGAATACGGCGCGGTCATCATCGTGTCGTCGAACCTCCCGGGGAAGTCGCAGACCCTGACCTTGCTGGTCTCGGATCGGTACAACCGCGGTGCCGAGTACGGCGCCTACGCGCTGTCGACGTTGTTGATGGGCGTCGCGGTGTTGGTGCTGATCTTCCAAGTGATTTTGGACATCCGCCGGGCGAGAGCGGCCAGGTAGCCTGACATGGGGATTCGAATATGACAGAAAACGCCAGCCGGTCCGCCGACCAAGCCATCGTCGTGCGCAATGCCAACAAGCGCTACGGCGACTTCGTGGCCCTGGACAACGTGGACTTCGTGGTGCCCTCCGGCTCGCTGACGGCACTGCTGGGCCCCAGCGGTTCCGGCAAGTCGACCCTGTTGCGGGCCATCGCCGGGCTCGATCAGCCCGACAGCGGGACGATCACCATCAACGGGCACGACGTCACGCGGGTGCCGCCGCAGCGGCGGGGCATCGGATTCGTATTCCAGCACTACGCCGCGTTCAAGCACCTGACCGTTCGCGACAATGTCGCCTATGGCTTGAAGATTCGCAAGCGCCCCAAGGCGGAGATCAAGGCCAAGGTCGACAATCTGTTGGAAGTGGTGGGGCTGACCGGGTTTCAGAACCGCTATCCCAATCAGCTCTCCGGCGGCCAACGACAGCGGATGGCACTCGCACGGGCGCTGGCGGTCGACCCGCAGGTGCTGCTGCTCGACGAGCCGTTCGGCGCGCTGGACGCCAAGGTGCGCGAGGACCTGCGCGCGTGGTTGCGGCGCCTCCATGACGAGGTGCACGTCACCACTGTCCTGGTCACCCACGACCAGGCGGAGGCGCTGGACGTCGCCGACCGCATCGCCGTGCTGAACCACGGTCGTATCGAACAGGTGGGATCGCCGACCGAGGTGTACGACGCACCGGCGAGCGCCTTCGTGATGTCGTTCCTCGGGGCGGTATCCACCCTGAACGGCAATCTGGTTCGCCCGCACGATATCCGGGTGGGCCGCAACCCCGAAATGGCCATCGCGGGCGGCGATGGCACCGCAGAGTCGATCGGGGTGGTGCGCGCCACCGTCGACCGCGTGGTCGTGCTCGGCTTCGAGGTGCGGGTGGAGTTGACCAGCGCCGCCACCGGTGGCGCGTTCACCGCCCAGATCACCCGCGGCGACGCCGAGGCCCTGGCCCTACGCGAGGGGGACACCGTCTACGTGCGGGCCACCCGAATTCCGTCGCTTGCCGTCAACACGACGGACAACGGCGACGGCCGCCCCGCCGGCGCCGGCGAAGATCAAGCCACGCTGACGTCGGCGTAAAGCCCGGCTCCGTTACGAGGCGTGCAGCCCGCACTCGGTCTTCGACAGCCCCTGCCAGCGCCCGCTGCGCGGGTCGGCGCCAGCGAGCGGCTTGGCCGTGCACGGAGCGCAGCCGATCGACGGATAGCCGTCGTAGACAAGCGGATTGACCAGTACGCCGTGCTCGTCGATGTAGCTCTGCATGTCCTCGTCGGTCCACGTCGCCAAGGGGTTGATCTTCACCAGCTTGAAGCCCTCGTCGAAGCCGATCACCGGGGCGTTGGCGCGGGTCTTCGCTTCGCTCCGGCGTAACCCGGTCACCCAGGCGGAGTATCCGCTCAGGGCCCGGCGCAGCGGCACGACCTTGCGCAACCGGCAGCACTCGCCCGGGTCGCGCCCGAAGAGGTTCTTTCCCATCAGCTGGTCCTGCTCGGCCACCGTCTGCTCGGGGGTGATGTTGAGAACGTGGATGTCGTAGACCGACTCGACCGCGTCCCGCGTTCCGATGGTTTCGGCGAAGTGGTAGCCGGTGTCCAGGAAAACCACCGGGACACCCGGCCGAACCTTGGAAGCCAGATCGATCAGCACGGCCTCCTGCATGCTGGAGGTCAACACGTAGTTGCAGGTGGCCCAGCCGCGGGGCCCGTTGACGCCGCCGAAATGCTTATCGGTCCACAGCAACACCTCCCTCGCGCTGGCGCCCTCGAGCTCCGCGGCGCCGCGCGCCGCCAGCTCCCGCAGTTCGGCTTCGGTCCGTTTCGTTGCCCGTTCACTCATCTCAAATCGTCCTCATCTGCCCGAATAGCCCACTGCGCGAACCGTTCTCCCGCACTGCGGTTTTTGATGAAGTTGCGTACCACCCGGTCGATATAGTCGCCCAACTCGTCACTGGTGACCTTGTGCTGACGCAGCTTTCGCCCGAATCCGCTGTCCAGCCCGAGGCTGCCGCCCAGGTGCACCTGAAATCCCTCGACGGAGCCCCCATGGCCGTCATCGACCATCTGACCCTTGAAGCCGATGTCGGCCACCTGAATCCGCGCGCACGAGTTCGGACAACCGTTGACGTTGACGGTGACCGGTACGTCGAGCACGGAGTTGAGGTCCTCGAGCCGGCGTTCCAGCTCGGGCACCAAGGCCTGGGCCTTGCCCCGGGTTTCGGCGAACGACAACTTGCAGTATTCGATCCCCGTGCAGGCCATTAGATTGCGGCGCCACTGGGACGGTTTGGTTTGCAACCCGAGCGCCTCCAGGCCCGCGAGCACATCGTCGAGCTTGTCGTCGGCTACGTCGAGGATGACCAGCTTCTGGTACGGAGTGAACCGGATCCGGTCCGAGCCGGCCCGGTCCATCAGGTCGGCCACGGCCGACAGGATGGTCCCCGAGACCCGTCCGGCGATCGGGGCCGCCCCGACGGCGTTGAGCCCGTTCTTGAGCCGCTGCACCCCGATGTGGTCGATCGGATGCTTGAGCGGCTCGGGGGCCGGGCCGTCGATCAGCGGCCGCTTGAGGTACTCGGTTTCGAGAACTTCACGGAACTTGGCTATGCCCCAGTCCTTGATCAAGAACTTCAGCCGGGCCTTGGACCGCAGGCGCCGGTAGCCGTAATCGCGGAAGATCGACGTCACGGCCTCCCACACCTCGGGCACCTCGTCCAGCGGCACCCAGGCGCCGACCCGCTGGGCCAGCATCGGGTTGGTCGACAGGCCGCCGCCGACCCACAGGTCCAGCCCGGGCCCGTGCTCGGGATGGTTGACACCGATGAAGGCGATGTCGTTAATCTCGTGCGCGACGTCCTGCAGGCCCGAGATCGCCGTCTTGTACTTGCGCGGCAGGTCGGCGAAATCCGGCTGGCCGATGTAGCGGCGCACGATCTCGTCGATCGCCCAGGTCGGGTCGATCACCTCATCGAGCGATTCGCCGGCCAGCGGCGAACCCAGGATGACGCGCGGGCAGTCGCCGCACGCCTCGGCGGTCTGCAGCCCGACGGCGGCGAGTCGCCGCCAGATTTCGGGGACGTTTTCGACCTCGATCCAGTGCATCTGCACGTTCTGGCGATCGGAGATGTCCGCGGTGTCGCGGCCGAACTCGGTCGAGATCTGGCCGACCGTGCGCAGCGCGGCGGCCGAGAGCGCGCCGCCGTCGCAGCGCACCCGCATCATGAAGTACTTGGCTTCGAGCAGATCGGCGTTCTCGTCGCCGGTGAAGGTGCCGTCGTAACCCTGTTCGCGCTGGGTATAGAGGCCCCACCAGCGGAAGCGCCCGCGCAGGTCGCTCTTGTCGATGCTGTCGAACCCGGACTGGGCGTAGACGTTCTCGATGCGTTCGCGCACCTCGAGGGGGGCGCCGGCGCGCTTCATCTCTTCGTTGGGATTGAGTGGTTCCCGGTCTCCCAGCGCCCACTGGCCCTCGTTACGAGGTTTTGCCTGTCGGGCTGTGGTCATTCGGAGGACTCCTTCTCGACATCGCAGGCATAGAGGCGCAGCTCACCGGTGGTATCGGCGGCGCAGATCCGATGCCAGCTGGACGTACAGGTGGGCGGGTCTACGACATCAAGGGAGACAGCAACAGCTGCAAACACGCTTGAGATCAATGTGCCGCCGCGCCACGAGCGCAATGCGAAGGCTGGGCTGAGCGACGGTCACGCGTCCATTGTGCCATGCCCATTGGGGGGCCGTGCCACCAGGTCAAATATCCGCTCACGGTGAGCGCAATTCGGATTAAGCTGGCCGCCCCGGTGAGAAAACCCAGGAAAATGCCGAGCGCGGATCGGCGCCGCGGCCGGGTACCGCCCACCGTGGGATCATTTGGCATGGCACTTCGCGAGGAAACGGTCGAGCTGCCCGAACTGCAGCCCGCTCCCGGGCGGCCGTTCGGGGTGTACATCCACGTCCCGTTCTGCATAACGCGTTGCGGCTACTGCGATTTCAACACCTACACGCCCGCCGAGTTGGGTGGTGTGAACCCCGACGCCTGGTTGGCTGCGCTGCGGACCGAGTTGAAGCTGGCTGCCGAGCGGCTTTCCGAACCGACCGTGAACACGGTGTTCGTCGGGGGAGGTACGCCGTCACTGCTGGGCGGCGCGCGCGTGGCGGCGGTGTTGGACATGGTGCGTGAGCATTTCGCGCTGGCGCCGGACGCCGAGGTCACCACGGAGGCCAACCCAGAGTCGGCCTGGCCGGACTTCTTCGACGCCATCCGCGCGGCCGGCTACACGCGGGTGTCGCTCGGCATGCAGTCGGTGTCACCCAGGGTGCTGGGAGTCCTCGACCGCATTCACACCCCCAACCGATCGGCCGCCGCCGCGCGCGAAGCATTGGAGGCGGGCTTCGAGCACGTCAGCCTGGATCTGATCTATGGGACGCCGGGGGAGTCCGACGACGACCTGCTGCGTTCGGTCGACACGGCGATCGAGACCGGCGTCGACCACGTGTCGGCGTACGCGCTGGTGGTCGAGGCGGGCACCGCGCTGGCCCGGCGTGTGCGGCGTGGCGAGCTGGCGGCTCCGGACGACGACGTGCTCGCGCACCGCTACGAGCTGGTCGATGCCCGGTTGTCCGAGGCCGGAATGGCCTGGTACGAAGTGTCCAACTGGTCGCGGCCCGGCGGCGAATGCCGACACAACCTCGGCTATTGGGACGGTGGCCAGTGGTGGGGTGCGGGGCCCGGAGCCCATGGCTACGTCGGTGCCACGCGGTGGTGGAATGTCAAGCACCCCAACGCCTATGCGGAGATGCTGGCCGTTCCCAGGCTGCCGGTGGGAGGATTCGAGCGGCTGGACGGCGACGCCCTGCACACCGAAGACGTGCTGTTGAAAACCCGGCTGCGGCAGGGTCTTCCGCGTGATGTGCTGAGCCCCGCCGAACTCGAGCGCGCCGAAGGCGCGGTCGCCGACGGGTTGCTGGTCTCCGACGTCGATCGGTTCGTCCTCACGCCGCGCGGTCGGCTGCTGGCCGATGCCGTGGTGCGCGCCGTCCTCGGGTAGAGCTCAGCTGCTTGGGAACCAATGCGCGACTGCGTGATTGATTTCGATGTACAGCGGAATCCCGATGGTGACGGTGTAGGAGAATGTCAGGCCCAGTGCGGCGGCCAGCGGCAAGGTTGGGCTCGCCTCGGGGATACCCAGCCGCTGCACCGCGGGCAGCGTGATGTAGGACGCCGAGCCGCACAGCACGGCGAACAGCACATAGGTACCGGGCTGAAAGTGTGTATCGGTGAGGTTCGCGTAGCAGTAGGCGCTCAGAATGCCGAGCGTCGCAAAGACATTGGGCGCCAACAAGCCGAAGACGATGAACCCGCTGCCGGCCAGCTTGAGATCCCGTAACTTGCGGGACGCCGTCATGCCCATCTCGAGCAGGAACAGGCAGAGCACACCCTGAAACGCCGCGACGAACAGCTCGTTCTGGTCGTGCACGACCTTCTGGCCCTGCAGCGCACCGATGAAACCGATGGCGATGCCGCCGACGAGCAGGATGAGTCCGGGGTTGAGGAACACTTCCTGCAAAATCGCGCGAGAGAACAGCGGTGCTCTGCTGCGCTGCGGGGGATCCCCGTCCCACTCGGGATGTTCGCGCTTTTCCAGCGAGAACTCCAGCTCTTGCTCTATCCCGCGCTCGAGTCGGTCGCCGACGCCTTCTGCTTGGGCGGCCGCGCCCGGCCCGACCCTGACGGGAGCCGTGTAACCGTGTTCGTCCGGCAGGTAACCGGAGTCGTCCATCCCCCGGTGCCGCAGTCGGGCCACCAGGTACAGCGCCACCAGGCACCCGGGAATCTCCATGAACGCCAGCAGGACCGGCATGTAGGCGTCGAAGGCGATCCCGACGCTGGTCAGTACGGCCACGCAGGTGGCGAACGTGCCGGCCGAGTCCGATCCGTAGTAGCCCGCAACCGTCGCCCTATCGACCCGCCGCAGCCGGGTGAGATAGCGCAGCAAGAAGTAGGTGAGTGCACCGATCACGAAATTCAGCGCGAAGCCCAGCGCTACGAACCCCGCGATGTTGTCGATATCGGCCGGTTTGACTTTGGCGAGCTCTTCGCCACCCTGCCAGCCGATGGCCACCAGCAGGTACATGGTCAGGCCCTGGTAGATCACGTATGGAAACTCGAACCGCACCTTCAGAATCGGGATGAGGAACCCGAAATAGAAGAACAGCAAGAGTGGCTTGAAGAGATTGTGGATGAAGTTCTGCCACAACTCGTAGAGCATGGACGCCTCCTGGCGACGCAGTCCGGCGCAGCGGCCGGCAGCACGCGACTCGCGGCGCCCACGAACTTAGTGGAAACCCACGCGCTTCGGCGAGCCGACCAACCCGTCTTTACGAACAATTAACAACCAACCGATTCGGGCGGCGACTCAGGTCTGGTCCGGCCGGTCAAAGGAACTGTCGCTCACCGCTATTCGCCGGTGCCAGGGCCGGCCGGCCGAGCGTAGCTAGAACCAGTGGCCGATCAGCCGATTGAGCTCGATGTAAAGCGGGATCCCGATCGTCACGTTGTAGGAGAACGTCAAACCGAGCGATGCGGCCAACGGCAGGGTGGGGCTGGCCTCGGGTATCGCCAGCCGCTGGACCGCCGGGACGGCGATATAGGACGCCGCACCGCAGAGCACCGCGAAAAGCACGTAGGTTCCGGGCTTGAAATCGACGTGGGTGAGCGAGGAGTAGATGTGGGCGACCAGGATGCCAAGCGGCGCAAAGAGGTTCGGCGCCAGCAGTCCGAAGAGGATGAAACCGGGACCGGCCGTTCGCAAATCCTTCAACTTCCGGGAGGCGGTCATGCCCATCTCGAGCAGGAACAAACAGAGCACGCCCTGGAACGCCATGACGAAGAACTTGTCGTCGTCGGCGACCACCTTCTGCCCCTGCAGCCCGCTGACCAGGCCGATGATGATGCCTCCCATCAGCAGGACGAGCCCGGGGTTGAGGAAAACCTCCTGAAAGAGCTCGCGAGAGAAGATCGGCACCCGCTTGCTGCCCCTGCGGGGCGGGCTCTGGTCGGGCTCCCAGTCCGGGTGGTCGAGCTTTTCCAGGGAGAACTCGAGCTCCTGCTCGATCCCGCGCTCGAGCTCGGCCTCGAGGCTTTGGCCGTGCGGGGGCTGGGCCGCCGTACCGGGCCCGACGCCGACCCTGACCGGCGCGACGTAGCCCGGCTCGTCGATCATGTTGCCCGCCTCGTCCATGCCGCGGTGGCGAAGTCGCGCCACGAAGTACAGCGCCACCAGACAGCCCGGAATCTCCATCACCGCCAACATGACCGGCATGTAGGCGTTGAACGCCATGCCGATGGCCGTCAGGACGGCCACGCAGGTGGCGAACGTCCCCGCCGAGTCCGATCCGTAATACCCCGCGACCGTCGCCCGGTCGATTCTTCGAAGGGAGGTCAGCCAATTCAGCAGCAGGTAGGCGATGCCGCCGATCACGAAGTTGAGCAGGAAGCCCAACACCATGAAGCCCACGATCCCACCGACGCTGCCGGCGCTGATCTTGGCGAGCTCTTCACCGCCGTGCCAGCCGATGGCCAGCAGCAGGTACATGGTCAGGCCCTGGTAGATCACATAGGGAAATTCGAAGCGCACCTTCAGGATCGGGATCAGGAATCCGAAGTAGAAGAACAGCAGGAGCGGCTTGAACAGATTATGGGTGAAGTTCTGCCAGAACTCTTGCAGCATTCGATGCCTCCCTCGATGAGTGCGGTGATCAGGGAAAGCACCGTCCGCAAGCGGAGCCACCACGAACATCCCGACGACCGAGCAAAACCTATCCCCGCGGGTGTCAAACCGCCACTCGAATGCAAAGCATCTAGTACGAGCGTGTCGCAGGGCTGTGGACGAACCGGTGTGCGGAGAAACCGCTGCTCAGGAGCCTATCGCTGGCCAGGTACCGAGCGCGCGCCGTCGGTTTTGCAGGCGTGAATTTGATGGGAAAGTGCTGTGTATTTGCTGTGGGCTCGGCACAGAATCAACGCGCCGACGAAATAACCGACGGCCGGACCCCGACGCCCTTCTGGCGGTGTGTCACCGACAGCCATGCCATTGGTGAGTAATGGGTGGTGATTTTCTCGAAACCGTCGACGCGCGAAACGGTGAGCACGCCGGTCTCCTGGTTGATTTCGAGTTCGTCACTCTCGCCGCCCTGGACCTCTTCGCCGTTCGCAAGCCGGATCACGAACATGGTGTCGCTCGCGAATAGTCGTCCAGATAGGAGTTCACGCGCCACTCCTTTACCTACTGCGATGAAGCTCGCCCGCGCCTAACTGAATCCCGGGCTAGCCGGTTTGCACGGATCGACTCGATCTTAAGAGAAGTCACGTCACCGTGGCCGGTCGATGTGGCGTCACAACGTAAACAGTGGGGAAACGTTCGGGGTGTCTTGGGGGTGTCGAGGTGCACCGGTGGGTGCGCGGCGCCGGCGACTCCTGCTCTGCCCCGCCTCTTTACCTGCGGGAACGGCGACCGGCCCGACAGCCACGGTGTTGAGCGCGGCGCCGCCATCGGGGTGGCTGGTGCTTCGACTCGCAGCGAGATTTAGCGGGCCGGCCGGATTTGCCGGGGAGCGCGGGGAGCGGTTGCGCGCGGCTAGATAGGTTAGGCTACATTTACTAACCGTGACCGAGGTCAGCGTTCAGACGAGTTCCGCCGGCTCCACGTCATCGCCGATCCCCCTTCCCGCGCACGTCGACCCGGCCGACCTGGCCGCCGAGCTGGCCGCGTTGCTCCCCGAACAAGTCGGCGAGGAATATCTGCTCTACGAGCGCGGCGGTCAATGGGTGCTGGCCAGCGGTGTGCGCGCGATGGTCGAGCTGGACAGCGACGAGGTGCGCGTCATCCGCGACGGCGTGGTTCAGCGGCAGCGGTGGTCGGGGCGGCCCGGGTCGGTGCTGGGCGAGGCCGTCGACAGGCTGTTGCTCGAAACCGACCAACTCTTCGGCTGGATCGCCTTCGAGTTCGGCGTCTACCGCTACGGTTTGCAGCAGCGGCTGGCGCCAAGAACCCCGCTGGCCCGCGTGTTCTGGCCCCGCACTCGCATCGTGGTGAACCGGGAGTCGGTCCAGCTGTGGGGCGCGACCGCGGCGCATCGTGACGCGGTCCTCGGATTGCTGGGCGACGGCGTGCCCGAGGCGCGGCAGGCCCGCGCCGTCGACGTCATCGCTGACCCGTCTGGGTACCGCGATCGGGTGGCGTCGGCCGTCGGTGAGATTGTGGCGGGCCGCTACCACAAGGTGATCCTGTCTCGTTGTCTAGAGGTACCTTTCCGGCTGGATTTTCCGTCCACCTACCGGCTGGGTCGTCGACACAACACCCCGGTGCGATCGTTCTTGTTGCGGCTGGGGGGAATTCGCGCCGTCGGCTACAGCCCCGAACTTGTCGCGGCTGTCCATGACGACG
This sequence comes from Mycobacterium sp. E1386, assembly GCF_001672745.1. NCBI lineage: Bacteria > Bacillati > Actinomycetota > Actinomycetes > Mycobacteriales > Mycobacteriaceae > Mycobacterium > Mycobacterium sp. E1386. The sequence continues at coordinate 252 of NZ_LZKH01000168.1, read as the reverse complement.
GCATCGTGGTGACCGAGCCGCTGGCGGGTACGCGGGCGCTGGGTCGTGGTCTGGCCCGCGACCAACAGGCCCGCGACGACCTGGAATCGAACTCCAAAGAGATTGTCGAGCATGCGATTTCGGTGCGAAGCTCGTTGCAGGAGATGGCCGAGATCGCCGAACCCGGCAGTGCGGTGGTCACCGACTTCATGACGGTCCGGGAACGTGGCAGCGTGCAGCACCTTGGCTCCACGGTCAGCGGGCGGCTAGGTC
>NZ_LZKH01000167.1:0-1324 GCF_001672745.1 Mycobacterium sp. E1386 | reverse complement strand
GGCGGGCTTTGTCGCCGACAGCGGACTGCGTCCGCGCTACCCGGCCGTAGAGGTTTACCGGGTGGAGGTCGCCGGCGATCCGGGCGCCCCCTACTTCGCGGACGTCGACCGGTTGCCCCGGGTGGACGGCGGACCGGAGGCGCTGCTGCGCCTCGACGAGCGGCGCCGGCTGCAGGGCCTGCCGACGCTGGGCCCCGCGCTGATGACCGCCGACGCGCGCGGCGCCGGATTGCCGGTGCCCTCGGTGACCGTCACCGACACCCCGGTGGCCCGCGAGACCGATTACGGCCGGGTGGACCAACATTCGTCGGCCATCCGGGCCGCGGGCGACGCACGGCATACCTACAACCGGGTGCCCGACTATCCCGTCCCCGGGGCCGACCCGGTCGTCGGCGCCTGGAGCGGCGGCCGGATCACCGTGTCGAGCTCGTCGTCGGACTCCACCGCGATGCCCGACGTCGCGCCGGCGACCTCCCCCGTCGCCGCCATCGACGGCGACCCGGCGACCGCGTGGGTGTCCAACTCGCTGCAATCGGCGGTGGGCCAGTGGCTGCAGGTCGATTTCGACCACCCGGTCACCAACGCGGCGATCACCCTGACACCCAGCGCGACGGCCGTCGGCGCGCAGGTGCGCCGCATCCTGATCGAGACCGCCACCGGCAGCACCACCTTGCGGTTCGACGAGCCCGGCAAGCCGCTCGCCGCCGCGTTGCCCTACGGCGAGACGCCGTGGGTGCGGATCACCGCCGCGGGCACCGACGACGGGTCCCCGGGCGTGCAGTTCGGCATCACCGACCTGTCGATCACCCAGTACGACGCGTCCGGATTCGCCCACCAGCTCGACCTGCGGCACACCGTGCGCGTCCCGGGGCCGCCGCCCGGCGCGGCGGTCGCGGGCTGGGACCTGGGTTCCGAGCTGCTGGGCAGGCCGGGATGCGCGTCGACGCCGGAGGGCGTGCGCTGCGCGCCGTCCATGGCGCTGACACCCGAAGAGCCGGTCAATCTCAGCCGGACGCTGACCGTTCCGGCACCGATGTCGGTGACCCCGTTGGTGTGGGTGCGGCCGCGGCAGGGGCCCAAGCTGGCCGACCTGCTCGCCGAGCCGAACACCACCAGGGCACGGGGCGACTCCGACCTGGTGGACGTCCTCGGCTCGGCGTATGCGGCGACCGACGGCGACCCGGCGACGGCATGGACGGCACCGCAGCGGGTGGTGCAGCACAAGACCCCGCCCACCTTGACGCTCACCCTGCCGCGGCCGCACCCACACCAACGGGGTCACCGACATCGGTGCCGGAACGGTCAGCGTCCGGCTGAGATTGAC
>NZ_LZKH01000166.1:0-1247 GCF_001672745.1 Mycobacterium sp. E1386 | reverse complement strand
CTATCCGGCTGAGGGTGGGCGGGTTAGGACGCTGTAGCGGAAGCCGTATTTGTGGGAGTAGCCCGCGGCGGCGCCGGCGCGTCGGCCCATGACGCCGGTGGGCATGCCGCGCAGCAGGGCGTTGCCCGGCGGGCTGGCGGTGGCCCCGGCGGTCTGCACGGGAAGGGCCTCGGCCTCGGCGTTGGCCGGGCTGACCGCCGAGGTCAGCGTGGCCCACTGCTGGGGCACCGACAAACCCCCGACTTGGGCGGCCTGCCCGGCACCGGCCGAAACGCTGCTGCTCAGGCTGCCCAGGTTGCCCAGGCCCAACTGGGCGAACTGCGGCGTGGGATACCACGCACCACCGGCACCGGCCGTGCTACCACCCGGACCCGACACCAACTGCTGAGCCAGCTGCGACCAAAACGCCGGGATACCGTTGGAGAAATAGGCCAGACCCGAGGTCTGCTTGAGGATCACCGTGTACAAGGTCGGATTGAGCCCCAGATAGTTGTTGGTCGGCGTGGGCAACCCCGTCTGCAAGCCCTGAATCGCATTGGTCAACCAGGTCAACGGACCCGGCTGGGTCGACGTCGCGGTCACCTGGGGCGCCGCGGTGGTGACCAGCTGCGTGCTCGCCAGCTGCGAGGTGCTCGAGGCCACGGTCTGGGCGGTGTTGCCCGCGGGCTGCTGGGCGGCCTGGGTCAGCGCCAACGCCTGATCGGCCACCCCCTCAGGGGCGGTGGTATTCGGCGCGGGCTCAAAGGGCGCCAACGCCGACGCCGTCGCCGAGGCCGCCGCATAGCCATACATCGCCGCCGCGTCTTGGGCCCACATCTCCATGTACTGGGCCTCCGTCGCCATGATCGCCGGGGTGTTCTGGCCAAAGAAATTCGTCGCGATCAACGTCGCCAACAACACCCGATTAGCCGCAATCACCGGCGGGGGCACCGTCATCGCAAACGCCGCCTCAAACGCCGCCGCCGCCGCGCGCCCCTGACTGGCCGTGTCCTCGGCCAACCCCGCCACCGCACCCAACCAATTCACATACGGCACCACCGCCGACACCATCGACGACGCCGCCGGACCCACCCACGGCCCCGACGTCAACTCCGTAACCACCGAGCTATACCCACTGGCCGCCGCAGCCACCTCAGCAGCAATCTCATCCCACGCCGCCGCCGCCGCCATCAACGGCCCCGAACCCGGACCCGCATACATCCGACCGGAATTAACCTCCGGCGGTAACGCCCCGAAGTCAAACACCT
>NZ_LZKH01000165.1:0-10273 GCF_001672745.1 Mycobacterium sp. E1386 | reverse complement strand
GGCCACTTCGCGCCGACGGAGGCGGAGGCGGAGCTGCGCCGCGGCCGCCGCTATTCGGTGGCGCGCCGGCTGGCCGGCTTGTTCGCGTCGTATGCCAGGCAACGCCCGAGCCTGCTGACCGATTGGCTGGCGGGCGATCCGGGTGACCTCGACCCGGACCTGGCCTGGCAACCGGAGCTCTGGCGCGCGCTGGTGGCCGCCGTGCCCGCCGATCCCCCGCACATCCGGCACCAGCGGACCGTCGCCGGGCTGCGCGAAGGCCGGACCGGCCTGCCGGCGCGGCTGTCCCTGTTCGGCCACACCCGGTTGGCGTGCACCGACGTGGAGCTCCTGGACGCATTGTCCGCCCACCACGACTTGCATCTGTGGCTGCCGCATCCCAGCGACCAACTGTGGCGCGCGCTGGCCGGCGCCCGCGGTGCCATCCCCCGCCGCCTGGACACCGGCCATCGCACCGTGGGTCACCCACTGCTGGCCACGCTCGGACGCGACCTGCGCGAACTCCAGCGCGGCCTGCCCGCCGATCCGCAGACGGACGAGCATCTCCCCGCACCGGAACGGCCCGACACACTGCTCGGCTGGCTGCAGTCCGACATCGCCGCGAATGCCGTTCGGCCGCAAGGGCGTAACCTCGCCGAAGATGACCGCTCCGTGCAGATACACAACTGCCACGGACCGGCGCGCCAGGTCGACGTGCTGCGCGAGGTGCTGCTCGGCCTGCTGCAGGACGACCCGACGCTGGAGCCGCGCGACATCCTGGTGATGTGCCCGGACATCGAGACGTACGCGCCGCTGATCGTCGCCGATTTCGGGCTCGGCGACGTCGTGCACGGCGCGCATCCCGCGCACCGGTTGCGGGTGCGGCTCGCTGACCGCTCTCCGCTGCAGACCAATCCGCTGCTCGGGGTCGCCTCGCGGCTGCTGGCGCTGGCCGGCAGCCGGGTGACCGCCAGCGAGGTGCTCGACTTCGCCGAGGTGGCGCCCGTGCGCGCCCGCTTCGACTTCACCGACGACGACCTGGAGGCCATCACCCGCTGGGTCCGGCAGGCCAACATCCGGTGGGGGTTCGACCAGGAGCATCGGCGGCCGTATCACGTCGACTTCGTGCACAACACCTGGCGTTTCGGCATCGACCGGGTGCTGGCCGGCGTCGCGATGTCCGACGACTCGCACGCCTGGCTGGACGCGACGCTGCCCCTCGACGACGTCAGCAGCAACCGCGTCGAATTGGCCGGCCAGTTCGCCGAATTCGTGGACCGGCTGCAACGCGCGGTCGACTCACTCACCGGCGCGCGGCCGTTGGGCGACTGGCTGGCCGCGCTGGCCGACGGGATCGAGCTGCTGACGCGCATCGACGACTCGGACCTGTGGCAGACCAGTCAGATGCACCGGGAGTTCGCCTCGACGCTGGCCGACGCCGGGCCGCACGCCGGCACGGTGCTGCGGCTGCCCGACATCCGGGCGCTCCTCGAGGGGCGCCTTGCCGGGCGCCCGACGCGGGCCAACTTCCGCAGCGGCACGCTGACGGTGTGCACCATGGTCCCGATGCGCTCGGTGCCGCACCGGGTGGTGTGCCTGGTGGGCCTCGACGACGGCGTGTTCCCCAGGCTCGGTGTGGTCGACGGCGACGACGCGCTGGCCCGCGACCCGATGACCGGCGAGCGCGACATCCGTTCGGAGGACCGGCAATTGCTGCTGGACGCCATCGGCGCGGCCACCGAGAAGCTGGTGATCACCTACACCGGCGCCAACGAGTACTCGGGCCAGCCGCGTCCGCCCGCGGTGCCGCTGGCCGAGCTGCTGGACACCCTGGACATGACCGCGTCGAGCGAGCAGACGGGCAAGGTTCGCGGGCGCATCGTCGTACAGCATCCATTGCAGCCCTTCGACGTTCGCAATGTCATCCCGGGAAGGCTGGTGCCGAAAGTCCCCTTCAGCTTCGACCCGACCGTGCTGCGCGCGGCGCGGGCCGCCGCGGGCGAACGCGGCGAGGCGCGCAGGTTCATTTCGGGACCGCTGCCGGCACCGCCGGCCGACGACGTCATCCTCGCCGACCTGGTGAGCTTCTTCAAGGACCCGGTCAAGGGCTTCTTCCGCGCCCTCGAATTCACCCTGCCGCGGGACGTCGACGGCGTGCAGGACGCCATACCCGTCGACCTGGACGGCCTCGAGGAGTGGACGGTCGGCGACCGGATGCTGAGCGACATCCTGCGCGGGTGGACACCGGACGACGCCCGGCAGGCCGAGTGGCGGCGGGGGACCCTGCCACCCGGCCAACTGGGATGGCGCAGGGCAACCGAGATTCGCGACCAGGCCGCCCTACTGGCGGCCGCCGCGCAGCAACACCGCGGGGCCGACGCCAAGGCGTACGACGTCGACATCGAACTCGGCTCCGGGCGGCGGCTCACGGGCACGGTCGCACCCGTGTACGGGGAGCGGCTGGTATCGGTGACCTATTCCAAGCTGGATGGCAAGCATCTGCTCGAGTCGTGGATTCCCTTGCTGGCATTGATCGCTCACGACCCCGACCGTGACTGGTCGGCGGTGTGCATCGGCCGCCTGAAGAGGGGGACCACCCCGCGGGTGGAGGGGCTCGGGCGTCCACCCGACGACGCCTCAGCGGTGCTGCGTGAGCTGGTGGCGATCTACGACGCGGGGCGCCGGGAGCCGATCCCGTTGCCCATCAAGACATCATATGCCTGGGCGGCCGCCCGGCACTGCGGCGACGATCCGCTGCGTGAGGCGGAATACCGGTGGAAGTTCGAGCACGATGAGCCGGCCCACCTGCGGGCCTGGGGCAAGAACACCCGCCTGACCGATCTGATGCGACCCGTGCGACCGGGCGAGGAGCACGACGGCGAAGACACCCGGCTGGGCGCGTACGCCGCCCGGGTTTGGCTGCCGATGCTGCGCTCCGAAAGGAAGCCGACATGATCGAGCGGTTCGACCTGCTCGGACCGCTGCCCGCCGATCGGTCCACCACGGTGCTGGAGGCCAGCGCGGGCACCGGCAAGACGTTCGCGCTGGCCGGCCTGGTCACCCGCTACGTCGCCGAGGGCGTGGCGACGCTGGACCAGATGTTGCTCATCACCTTCGGCCGCGCCGCCAGCCAGGAGCTGCGGGAACGTGTGCGCGGCCAAATGGTCGAGGCGGTGGCCGCTTTCGATGACGGCGCGGGTGCCAATGAATTGGTGGCTTACCTGCTGGAGGGCACCGACGACCAGCGCGCGGTGCGCAAGCAGCGCCTCCGCGACGCGCTGGCCCGCTTCGACGCGGCCACGATCGCCACCACGCACCAGTTCTGCCAGTTGGTGTTGAAGTCGCTGGGCGTGGCCGGCGACACCGCCGCGAACGTCACGCTGCTGGAGAGCCTCGACGAGCTGATCGTTCAGATCGTCGACGACCTCTACCTCGCGCACTTCGGACAAGAGCGCGACGATCCGGCGCTGGATTACCGCGAGGCGCTGCGGCTGGCGCGCGAGGTCGTCAAGAATCCCTCGACGCAGCTGCGGCCGCGCGACCCCGAGCCCGGATCGCGGGCCGCCGTGTGCGTCTCCTTCGCGAAAGACGTTCTCGCTGAACTTGATACGCGCAAGCGGCGGATGGGCGTGCTCGACTACGACGACCTGCTGAGCCGGCTCGCCGCCGCGCTGGCCACCGACGACTCCCCTGCTCGGGCCCGGATGCATCACCGCTGGCCGATCGTCATGGTCGACGAGTTCCAGGACACCGACCCGGTGCAGTGGCAGGTGATCGACCGCGCGTTCAGCGGACGCTCGACGGTGATCCTCATCGGTGATCCCAAGCAGGCCATCTACGCGTTTCGCGGCGGCGACATCGTGACGTATCTGCGGGCGGCCGAGACCGCCGGTGAGAAGAAGACGCTGGCCGTCAATTGGCGTAGCGATGCGGCACTCATCGATCGCCTGCAGGTGGTGTTGCGCGGTGCCCAACTTGGCGACCCCGCCATACTGGTGGACGACGTCGAGGCCTACCACCGGGGTCACCGTCTCGCCGGTGCCCCGCACAACGACCCGTTCCGGTTGCGGGTGGTGCAACGAGAATCGTTGGGCCGCCGTGGGGTTCAAAACTTGCCCATCGAAGAGCTGCGGGCACACATCGGCGCGGACCTGGCCGCCGATGTCCGCGCATTGCTGGCGAGCGGCGCGACGTTCGGTGGCAGGCCGCTGCAGGCCCGCGACATCGCCGTGATCGTGGAGAAGCACAAGGACGCCGCCGCCTGCTACCGGGCGCTGTGCGACGCGGGCGTACCGGCGGTGTACACGGGCGACTCGGACGTGTTCTCCTCGGACGCCGCCGAAGACTGGCTCTGCCTGCTGGAGGCGTTCGACCAACCGCACCGGCCCGGCATGGTGCGCGCCGCGGCGGCGACGATGTTCTTCGGCGAGACCGCGGAATCGCTGGCGGCCGGCGGTGACGCGCTGACCGACCGCGTCGCGGAAACGTTGCGGGAGTGGGCCGGTCACGCCCGAGAGCGCGGCGTCGCCGCCATCTTCGAGGCCGCGCAGCTGTCGGGCATGGGCGACCGCGTGCTGTCCGCCCACGGCGGCGAACGCCACATGACCGACCTGGCGCACGTCGCGCAGCTGCTGCAGGAGGTCGCGCATCGGGAGCGCTCCAGCCTGCCCGCGCTCCGCGACTGGCTGCGCAGGCAGCGCGACGAACGCGGCGGCGCGCCCGAACGCAACCGGCGCCTGGACAGCGACGCCGCGGCCGTACAGATCATGACCGTCTTCGTGAGCAAGGGCCTGCAATACCCGATCGTGTATTTGCCGTTCGCGTTCAACCGCAATACCCAGGACCGCGATGTGGTGCTGTTCCACGACGAGGGCGTGCGCTGCCTGCACATCGGCGGCAAGGACAGCCCGGACTTCACGGCCGTCGAGAGGCTGGGCCGCAAGGAGGACGCCAGCGACGACAGCCGGCTGACGTACGTCGCGCTGACCCGCGCCCAGGCGCAGGTCGTGGCCTGGTGGTCGCCGGCGTTCGACGAGCCCAACGGCGGACTCTCGCGGCTGCTGCGCGGCCGCCGACCGGGAGATTCCTGCGTACCCGACCGATGCGAACCGGCCAAGATCTCCGACGACGACGCGATGGCCCGCTTGCGCGAATGGGAGGAGGCGGGCGGTCCGGTGATCGAGCGTTCGGTGGTGGCCGCGGCACCGTCCGTGCCGCCCGAGCCGGTGCCGTCCGACCTGGCCAGCCGCCACTTTCATCGCGGCATCGACACGGGGTGGCGGCGCACCTCGTACTCCGGCCTGATCCGGGCCGCGACGGAAATTTTCGGGTCCGTCGGGGTGAGCAGCGAGCCGGAGGTCACCGAACTGGACGACGAAGCCGGTGATCTTCCGCTGGCCCAGGGTTCATCCGGGCCGGAAGTGCCGTCGCCGATGGCGGACCTGCCGATGGGCGCCAAGTTCGGCACGCTCGTGCACGCCGTGCTGGAGACGACCGACCCGTTTGCAGCAGATCTGGCCGCCGAGTTGGAGTCACACATCCGCGGCCACTCGGTGTGGTGGCCGGTCGACGTGGCCCCGGACCTGCTGGCGGCGGCCATGGTGCCGATGCACGATACGCCGTTGGGTCCGCTGGCCGGCGACCTGACCCTGCGCCGGATCGGGCTCCGGGATCGGTTGCGCGAGTTGGACTTCGAGTTCCCGCTGGCCGGCGGTGATCTGCGCTCGACCGCGCCCGAGATCCGACTGGCGGACATGGGGACGTTGCTGCGCGCGCACCTACCGGCCGACGACGCGCTGGCGCCCTATGCCGATCGGTTGACCAGCCGCCCCCTTGGTGATCAGCCGCTGCGCGGCTACCTCACCGGCTCAGTCGACGCCGTGCTGCGCGTGCCCGACGGCGCGGCGCACCGCTACCTGGTGGTCGACTACAAGACCAACTGGCTGGGCGATCCCGACCGGCCGCTCACATCCGCCGATTACGACCGGCCACGGCTGGTCGAGGCGATGCTGCACTCGGATTATCCGCTGCAGGCGCTGCTGTACAGCGTTGTGCTGCACCGGTTCCTGCGGTGGCGGCTGCCTGACTACGACCCGGCCCGGCATCTCGGCGGCGTCCTCTATCTCTTCGTGCGCGGGATGTGCGGCGCGGCCACACCCGTAATCGATGGGCACCCGTCGGGGGTGTTCAGCTGGCGGCCGCCGTCGTCGTTGGTGACCGGAATGTCGGACCTGCTCGACGGGAGGGCGGCCGCGTGACGCTGGAGGCGATCGGCGCCGAGGGCCTGTTGCGGACGTACACCGGGGCAGGCGTCTTCGAGGCCGCCGATGTCCATGTCGCACAGCGGCTTACGGCGCTCAGCGGCGAGCCCGACGAGCGGGTGGCGCTGGCGGTCGCGCTGCTGGTGCGCGCGCTGCGGGGCGGTTCGGTGTGCGTGGACCTGCGCACGGTGGCCGCGCAAGTCGGCGACGCGGAGCTGCCCTGGCCCGACGCCGGCGAATGGATGGCCGCCGTGCGGTCCAGCCCGCTGGTCGGCTCGCCGCCGGTGCTGCGGTTGTTCGGGGAGCTGCTGTACCTGGACCGGTATTGGCTCGAGGAGGAGCAGGTGTGCGCCGACCTGCTCGCGCTCTCCGTTCCCCGGGCAACGGGCGACGTGCCCGCCGTCGATCGGCTCTTTCCATCAGGCTATGACGAGCAACGGGCCGCCGCGGAAATCGCTGTCTCGCAGGCGGTCACCGTGCTGACCGGCGGCCCGGGCACCGGCAAGACCACCACGGTGGCGCGACTCCTTGCTCTGCTGGCCGGGCAGGCCGAGCTCGTCGGCCTCCCTCGGCCCCGGATCGCGCTGGCGGCGCCGACCGGCAAGGCGGCGGCCCGGCTCGCCGAGGCGGTGGCCGCCGAGGTGCAGCGGCTGGACGCCGCGGACCGGGCGCGGCTAGCGGGCCTGCCGGCGACGACGCTGCACCGGCTGCTGGGCTCGCGGCCGGATACGTCGGTGCGGTTCAAGCACAATCGCGGCAACCGGCTGCCACACGACGTGATCGTCGTCGACGAGACGTCGATGGTGTCGCTGACGATGATGGCCCGCCTGCTCGAGGCGGTGCGGCCCGATACCCGGCTGATCCTGGTGGGCGATCCCGACCAGCTCGCCTCGGTGGAAGCCGGTGCTGTGCTGGCCGATCTGGTGGATGGGCTCGCTACGCGCGACGACGTGCGGGTCGCGGCGCTGCGCACGCCGCATCGCTTCGGCGAGTCGATCGGTGCGCTGGCCGAAGCGATCCGGATCGGCGACGCCGACCGCGTGCTGGAGTTGCTGAGGGCCGGTGGCGATCACGTCGAGTGGCTCGACTCCGACGGGCCGACCGACCGGCTGCGCGCGGTCCTGGTTCCGCACGCGCTGAGGGTGCGGGAGGCCGCGGTGCTCGGCGCCACCGGTGTGGCGTTGGCGACGCTCGACGAGCACCGGCTGTTGTGCGCGCACCGGCACGGCCCGTACGGGGTGTCGCACTGGAACCGGCAGGTGGAGCGTTGGCTCACGGAGGAGACGGGTCAGCCGATAACCTCGGCGTGGTACGCCGGTCGGCCGGTCTTGGTGACCGCCAACGACTATGGGCTCAAGGTCTACAACGGGGATGCCGGAGTGGTCGTGGTCGGCAGCGACGGGCTGCGGGCCGTCATCGCCGGCGCCGCCGGAACGTTGAGCTTCGCGACCAGCCGGCTCACAGACATCGAGACCATGCATGCGATGACGATCCACAAGAGCCAGGGCAGCCAGGCCGACGAGGTGACGGTGCTGATGCCGCCGGAGGATTCGCGGCTCCTGACCCGCGAATTGTTCTACACCGCCGTGACGCGGGCGAAGACCAAGGTCCGGGTGGCAGGTTCCGAGGCTTCCGTGCGCGCCGCCATCGCGCGCCGCGCCGTGCGGGCGACCGGACTGGCGCAGCGGCTGCGCGCCTCCGGTGGGGAGCCTAGTGCGCGCCGCCGGATTGCGCCTTCGCCGCCATCTGCTTGAGCATGCCGTCGTGGATGATGTCGATGCGTGAACGGGCTTCCGCGCACACGTACGGGTCCCGGATCACGGTGAGTTGGTTGTCCTGCTTGGATTCTCCGCCGGTGGACCAGTTGGTCGAGCCGGTGATGACGTCGACGCCGTCGATGATCACCATCTTCAAGTGCATGATCGCCGACTTCTCACTGTGGCCGATCGCGATGCTGTTGCCGGTCTTGTCGTTGAGCCAGGGGGCCAACAGAGCGCGCTCGGACTTTCCCGCGGCTTGCGTGGAGTCGAGACTCATTTGTACATAGATCTTTTCGTCGTTCAGCGACGACTGCAGCACCGAATTCAGTTCCGGGTCGTCGTAGCCGTACATCGCGACCACGATGCTCTTGTCGGCCGACGTCAGCAAGTCCTTGAGCGCCTCATGCACACGGTCGACCGGGCTGTAGAACGTTCGCGTGTTGTCGGGGTAGCCGGGCGGAAACGGCGCGGCTTTGTATTGGTCGAGAGTGGTCAGCGAACTGAGGGCCATGGCGTTTCTCCTTCACAACGCGGGGGACGTCCAGTCGGTGGGGTCGGCGCTGAGCCGTTGGTCGGTCAGATTCGGTAGGTAGCCAGGGTTGTCGCGGCGGCGCACGAGCACGCTCGGATGCACCAGTGCGTCGGGGCCCATTGGGCGGCGCCGGCAGCCGACGAGGTACCACAGCTTGCCGTTGTTGTGGATCGGCGCGTTCGCGAAGTCTTCGGTCACCGCGCACTGCTCCCGGTAGGCAGCCGCGTCGATCGCCAGCTCACCGACGATCCCGTCGGTGACCCATTTCAACGCGATCGTGGCGAGCCGGTGATCGGGCATGAACGTGCCGCCGACATCGGCGTGCACGCCGGCGAACCAGCGTTCCTCCAGCCCCCGCGGATGGCGCTCGACGAGGTACTCCCGGTAGGGGCGGCGGCGTTCGTCGATCGAGACGGCGTGGCGGATGCGCGCGACGTTGGGCAGCGAGCGCGTGTAGGGCCAGCGCAGGTTGCCGAACCGCAGGAAGCCGGCCGCCTTGACGGTGTCCCACAGGCCGAGATACGCCACCGGCACCGCGTGGTGCCACACCTGATTCGGGCTGTTCTGCCGCACGGTGGAAAACAGCGGCTCGTCCTCGGTGCGCCAGCAGAACGCGCGGGCGAACTCGGCCCAGCGGGCGTACTCGTCCGGGGTGAAATAGCGGTTGATGGCGTACTTTTCGACCGCGTACGGCAGCAGGTTCTCCGAGCCGGGCCGCAGCAGTCCCGGCCGCAGCAGCATGCCGGCCAACGCGCGCGCGGTGTAGGCGCCGCGGCTGAAGCCGAAGATGTACAGCGCGTCACCCGGGCGCCAGTGTTGCATCACATACCGGTAGGCCTGTGCGACATTGCCTTTCAGCCCCAGGCCGAATGCCTTCTCGAACAATAAGTCCTTGGTGCGGGACAGCTTCGAATGCGCCGATGCCGGCGCCAGCGTGCCGACGCCGGGGTCGTAGTAGGCGAGCTGGCCGGCCGGGTCGTCCTTCACCAACATCTCGAAGAGCTTGGCGACATTGGTGAGGTTGCCGGCCCCGATCTGGTTGGCGGTGCCGTCGAGGCAGACGACGATCCGCTTGCCCCGCGCTGGCTCAGGGTGCTCGGACATCTCGGGGAACGCCTCTCACAGGGATGCGACTCCCTGATGTGTGGCACTTTACGACGACCGCGCACGGTGCGGAAGAATCGCGGTCAGCATGGACAACAGCGACGGCTCCGCGCCGACACCGGAACCCGCGTCCCGGCGCGCCCACATCGTGCGGCTCGGCGTGTTCGTGGCCTTCCTGCTCCTGATGTTCTACCTGGTGGCCATCGCGCGCGTCGTCCACGTGGAGGAGCTGCGGCGGGTGGTCTCCGCGACGGGGCCGGCGGCGCCGCTGACCTATGTGGTGGCGTCGGCCGCGCTGGGTGCGGTATTCGTGCCGGGTTCGATCCTGGCGGCGGCCAGCGGGCTGCTGTTCGGTCCCCTCCTCGGCATCTTCGTGACGCTCGGCGCGACGGTCGGCACCGCGATCGTGGCGAGCCTGATCGGCCGGCGGGCTGGGCGCGACAGCGCCCGGGCGCTGCTGGGGACGAAACGCACCGACCGCATCGACGCCCTCATCGAGCGCCGCGGGCTGTGGGCGGTCGTCGGCCAGCGGTTCGTCCCGGGCATCTCCGATGCGCTGGCGTCCTACGCGTTCGGCGCGTTCGGAGTGCCCTTGTGGCAGATGGTCATTGGCTCGTTCGTCGGTTCCGTGCCGCGCG
>NZ_LZKH01000164.1:0-7045 GCF_001672745.1 Mycobacterium sp. E1386 | reverse complement strand
TACGGTGACGCCATCCACGTGTCGACGTCGTCGGCCCATACCTCGTTGGGCACTTTCGGGTCCGCGTACGCCAACTGGTAGGGGTGCACGCCGACCACGCCGACGATCCAGCCGGCGGCCGGATCGAGTGCGGCGGTGGCCATCACGGTCTCGGCGAACTCGCGCGGGTGGACCTCAAGGCCGCCGTGGCTCTTGGGCTGCAGCAGCCGGATCAACCCGGCCGACTTCATCAGCTTCACGCTGTCGTCGGTCAGGCGGCCGATCCGCTCGGCCTCGGGGGCCTGGTCGCGCAACTGATCCGCCATCGCCACGACCCGGTCGAGTACCCGCTCGCTCATATCGTTGTCCTTTACGTCTGTGGGCGTAGTAATGATCTATTGAAGTCCGCGGCCCACTGGACGCTGTTCCCGGTCAGCGGACGCCGAGATAAGACGTGAGCTGTCGTCCGACATTCGGGACACACGGCAGCCAGGTCCCATCGATGGGCCTAGCGTCAGCGCCTTTGGACCAGGTTCAGGGAGCAGCATCTCGATGCGGCCATAATCAGCAGGCACCGACGCCGGAAGAGCAAAGCTTGCCGTCGGCTGCCCAAGTGGCCCAATTGCGCTGTGCCATCACACGGAATGTGTCCCGTGACTTCATCGATGGGAACGGCCACATGAACGTGTTGCATTATCTGGATTTCGGTTCGGCCGCCGCCGATGCGTTGGTGCGTGAACTCGGGATCGACGACGCCTATCGGGCTGATCGACAGCTCGGCCTCTTCACCGTCGAGCACCACCTGCGCTACTACAGCGAGCTGATCGAAGATGACACGGCCAATCTCTACGCCCGCGTCCTTGACCGCTCACCCAAGGTGGTGCACATGATGTCATTCGCCGTGGATCGTACCGGCAACGCCTATCGGCGACACTTGAGATGGTCCTCGTGCACGTCGATCTGACCCGCCGGCTGCCCGTGGCGATGCCGGTCGACATCGCCGCTGCTTTCGACGAGCACGTCAGGTACTCGTCGACCCTGGAGTGGGCCGCGCCCGTCTGCGGCGCGATGGGCGTGCGACGTCAACCATGAAACGGCCAGCGGCCCGGTGATTACCGCCGTCAAACCTATCGCCGGCGGCCAAACCTCAGCAACCGCCACATATACCGCGGCAGTTGCGGAGTCGGGACGCGGGCCGGCCAGTCGTCGGCGCGAAAGTAGGCATCAGACCCGCCGTCGACGAAAAGCACACTGCCGCAGAGAAAGGCGGCGGCATCCGACAACATGAACACCATCCAGTCCGCGAGGTGCGTGGGATCACCGAACCCACCGACCGGGACCGGGAACGCGCGGATGGCCCTGGCTTCACGCGGTGTGGCCAGCTGTCGCTCGAGCAGGGGGGTCATCACCGCGCCCGGAGCGATCGCGTTGAGCCGGATACCCGCACCCGCCCACGCCGGTGTCACTGCGGTCCGACGCACCCAGCGCGCCACCGCGATCTTCGATGCGCCGTAGGCCATCGAGGGGGCGGCCGATCGGAACACTCGTAGTGCACGCTCGGCCTTGTGGAGATCGCGGCCCAGTAACGCCCGCACGGCTCGCTGGGGCACCAACGGCATTGTCGTCGACGAATTACTGCCCACAACCACGACTTTCGCATCGCCGGCCGCCGCCAGTGCCGGGTGCCATGCCTCTAGAAGCTCGACCACACCTAAGAAGTTCACCGCCAGGATCCGGGCCGCGCTACCCGCGCCCGGGGTGGGGCCCACACCAGCGGCCAGCACGGCACCGTCGAGTCGACCGTCGCCGGTAGCGCACACGGCAGCGGCGGCCGTCCTGCGTCCGTCGGGAGTGGACAGATCCGCCACGACGTCAGCGTCCTGAATGTCGACGCCGATCACGCGGTGACCCGCGGCCAGCAGTTTGCGGACGACGGCTTGGCCCATGCCCGATGCCGACCCGGTGACGGCGTAGGTTCCCATCCGCGTCGCTGCTAGGCCTTGGCTAACAGGCCGGCATCGACCACGAGCTGGGTGCCGGTGATGTAGCGGGCGTGGTCGGAGGTCAGGAAAACCACGGCGTTGGCGACGTCTACCGGCTCCACCCACGGAACCGGGAGCAGGTGGCGAGCCGCGAGCGCTTCTGCAGCGTCGGCCGCCGTCGGGCTGGTCAGGTCAGGCCGAAGGCGTTTAAACGTCGCCTCGTTGAGCACCATCGAGGTCCCGACCGCTCCAGGATGAACAGTATTGACGCGAATGGCGCGCGGGCCCAGTTCGTTGGCCAGCGTGCGCGCCAACCCAACGACGGCATGCTTGCTCGCAGTGTAAGCAGCGGTGGTGGCCGTGCCGCGAAGACCGTTGGTGGAGCTGATAATCACGACGGACCCGCCGCCCTCGCCGAGGTGCGGGACGGCGGCTTTGACGGTGTGCCAGACGCCGGTCACGTTGACATCCAGGGTCTGCTGCCAGTCGTGGGTAGTGATCTCCCACGTCGGAGCCGACACCGTGTGGACGCCTGCGTTGGCTACGACGATGTCAAGGCGTCCCAGGTCGGCGACGGCGGCGCCCACCGCGCCGGTCAGTGCGCCCAAGTCGCTGACATCGGCCAGCCCCGTCACCGCGCGTCGGCCGCGCTGCGCCACCGCGGCGGCGGTCTGTTCGAGGTCTTCTGCTGCCGCCGGCACGTCCACCGCGATGACGTCGGCGCCTTCGTCTGCGAATCGCTCGCACAGGGCGCGCCCGGTGCCGCGCCCAGCGCCTGTCACCAGCGCCACACGACCCGACAGGCTCGACATCAGGGCGCCTTGGTCAGCGAAAACCCTTTGTACCCAGCCTCGGCGACTTCATTGCAGATGTCGAGGTAGGTCCCAAACCCGCCGAGGAACAGCATGAACACCCGCGGCTTGCCAGGCACGTTGGCGCCCATGTACCAGGAGTCGGCCTTGGTGAACAGGGTGGCCTCGGCTCGGCGCGCGCATTCGGCGACCCAGTTGTCCACCGCATCGGGAGTCGCCTCGATCGCCGTGTAGCCGTGATCGTCGAGATATCTGATCGAGTCGGCGATCCAATTCACATTCGCCTCGGCGTGCAGCACCATGTTGGCCAGCACCGCCGGCGCGCCGGGGCCGCACACGACGAACAAGTTGGGAAAGCCGTCAGTGCTCAGACCCAAGTAGGTTCGCGGCCCATTGCTCCAGTCATCGCGCAGCCGTTTACCGCCCCGGCCGACGATGTCGATTCTGGCCAATGCCCCTGTCATCGCGTCAAATCCGGTAGCCAACACGATCATGTCCAGGTCGTAATGGGCGTTGCTGGTGTTGACGCCGGTGGCATCGACAGATTCGATCGGCGTGTCTCGCACACTGATCAGTGTCACGTTGGGGCGGTTGAATGTCTGAAAGTAGTTGCTGTCGGTACAGATCCGCTTGGTGCCGATCGGGTGATCCGTGGGGATCAGCAGTTCGGCCAGCGCGGGGTCATCAATGATGGCCCGCACTTTCTCCTCATAGAACTTGCGCGCCTCCTCGTTGGCGTCCGGGTCGATCATCTGGTCGGAGAAGGTTTTGGAGAACAGCACCCCGCCGAGATCCCAGCGTTTTTCGAACGCCGCGCGCCGCTCTTCGGGGCTGGCTTGCATCGTCAGTTTCGGATGGGCGATGTGCGGTGAGCCGCCGCCGCTGCGCCATGATAAGCGCCTGCGTTCGGCGTAATTGGCCTTGACCCGGGCCCGGTCTTCGTCGGTGAGAGGCCGATTGCCGGCGGGGACACTGTAATTCGGGGTGCGCTGAAAGACGTAGAGTTGCGCGGCTTGTTCCGCGATGATCGGGATCGACTGAATGCCCGAAGATCCCGTCCCGATGACCGCGACGCGCTTACCGGTGAAGTCGACCGTTTCGTGTGGCCATGCCGCGGTGTGGTAGATCTCGCCGGTGAAACGGTCGAGGCCGGCAAAAGGTGGGGTCATCGCCGCGGACAATGGGCCCGTCGCCATCACACAGAACCGCGCGCTCACTCGTTGCCCGGTATCGGTGGTCACCGTCCACCGCAACCGCTGCTCGTCGAGAACCGCCGACGTGACACGGGTGTTGAAGACGATGTCGCGGCGCAGATCCAACCTGTCGGCCACCCAGTTGATGTAGCGCAGGATCTCCTCTTGGGTGGCGTACTTTTCCGACCAGTCCCACTCCTGTTGCAGGTCATCGGAGAACGAATAGCAGTAGTCGACGCTCTCGACGTCGCAGCGGGCGCCCGGATACCGGTTGAAATACCAGGTGCCACCCACGTCGGGACCGGCCTCGAACACCTTGACCGTCAACCCGTCGGCGCGCAGCTTGTGCAGGGCGTAAAGCCCGGCAAAGCCGGCACCTACGACCACCACGTCGATGCCCTGGTCCAACCCGTCGTTCGTGCTACTGGTCACGAACAGCGACGGTAGGGCCGCTGCGCCCGGAATCGCAGGAGACGTCCCGGTGACTGGACGCCGGGATGGCGACCTCCCGTCCATCGGAATCCGACCACGACATCACGGACCAATGTGGCAAGGATCGGCCGCATGGCAGATGTCGAAGAACAAGGCGCCGCCCTGTGCACCGATGCCGCGGTGGCCACCGTAGACGTCGAGTTGGACGGTGCTCTCCATCGACTGCAATGGCGCCGCGACCAGACCCTGGTCGAGATGATGCTTGACGCCGGGATCAATGTGCCGCATTCGTGCCGAGAAGGGCATTGCGGCTCCTGCGTGGCGACCTTGATTTCCGGGGAGGTGGATATGGCCGGTGGAGATGTGCTGGGACCCGAAGACCGCGCCGACGGTTTGATCCTCGGGTGTCAAGCCCGGCCAGTGACCGACAACATCCACATTGAGTTCTAGGCGCATGAACGGCGTGCCGACATGACAGAGGTTGCGACGTGACCGGCAGGGTCGCTGGGAAGGTGGCCCTGATCACGGGCGCGGCGCGGGGAATCGGGCGTGCGCAGGCGGTGCGGTTAGCCCAGGAGGGCGCCGATATCGTGGCCCTTGACGTGTGCGCTCCCGTTGACACAGTGGTGGTTCCGCACAGCACAGTCGACGACCTGGAGCACACCGCCGCCCAAGTGCGCGATACCGGCGCCAAAATACATACCGAGATCGTCGACGTGCGCGATGTCGACGGCGTCCAGGCGGCCACCGATCGCGGTGTGCGACGGCTGGGAAGATTGGACGTGGTGTGTGCTACCGCTGGGATCACTTCGCGTGCACTGGCGCTGGACCTCACCGAGGCGGCCTGGCGGACTATGTTGGATGTCAACCTCACCGGTGTGTGGCACACGTGTCGGGCCGCTGCGCCGCACCTGATTGCGCAAGGTGGGGGTGCGATCGTCCTGACCAATTCGATCGCAGGCCTTCGCGGATTGGTGGGCGTCGCCCATTACACCGCGGCTAAGCACGGCGTGGTCGGCCTGATGCAGAGCCTGGCCAAAGAACTTGCGCCGCAGAATGTCCGAGTCAATTGCGTCCATCCGACCAATGTGGACACTCCACTGATTCAAAACGACGCAGTGCGCAGCGCGTTTCGTCCCGAACTCGACAGGGCGCCGACGCGTGCCGAGTTCGCCGAAGCGGCCCTTCGCATGAACATGCTCGCGGTGCCGTGGGTCGAACCGGTCGATGTCGCCAACGCCGCTTTGTTTCTCGCTTCCGACGAGGCGCGCTATATCACCGCGGTCACGCTGCCCGTCGACGCTGGTGCGACTCAACGATAGGGAGGGCGCGACATGAAAGAACTGTCCGCTGGCTTTCTTTCCCTTTGTCACGCTGGATAATCCGGAGCCGCATCTGCACCGCCGTTACACCGAATGGGCATCATGCTGCCGTGAGAGGAACGCCAGCACGGTGCTTTCGAAGGCTTGCTTCGCTTCGATCATCGCCCAGTGCCCGGACTTGGGAAATATGTGAAGTTCGGCGTCTTGGATGGTGCGCATCGGAATCAGCGCCATATCCGGTGGACTCACTCGGTCGTCGCGACCCCATGTAAGCAGCGTGGGGACGGTCAACTTGTGCAGGATTGCCCACGGCATCGGGTTTTCGGACGCGGCCATCGCGGCGTTCATCGCGGCAAACGCCGCTTTGCCGTACATGCGGCGCGCCGCGGCCAGGGTGTCCGGATCGGTGGCCAATTGCCAGCGTTCCTCGACCAGTTCGTCAGTGATCAGGGACTGGTCGTACACCATCGATTTGAGCCAGTCGACCAGGCGCTGCCGAGTCGGGTCTTCGACGAACTCCTGCAACAGCCGGATGCCCTCACTCGGGCTGGGGCTGAAGATGTTGATGCCGATCCCGCCGATCGTGACCAGACGGTCGACACGATCGGGGTTGTGGATAGCGAAGTTGATGCCCACACCCCCGCCCATCGAGTTTCCGACGATGTGTGCCTTTTCGACGCCCAGCGCATCCAGGAACGGCGATACGGTGCCAAATGCCATGACCATTGGGTGGCCGCCGAAGTCATCGCTGACGCCGAAACCGGGAAATTCCAGGATGATGCAGCGGAAGTGCTCGGCGAAGGTGGGCAGGATGCCGCGGAAGTTGCGCCATCCGGTGACCCCGGGACCCGAGCCATGCAAAAACAGCAGCGGCTGCGCCGCCGTGGCCTCCGGGCCAGTGTCGTAGTAGCGCAAAATCCCTTGCGGTAGCAGGGTTTCGCGTACGTCTTGCTCGCCTAGGAAGACCTTTTCGGAAGTGTCTGCCACGGTGTCAGCCTGCCACGGCGTTGCGGGTGGCACGCCGCGGTGTTCCGCTGACCGGGTGGTGTTATGACTGGCGCTGGGTAGCACCGTCACGGCGGACTGTGGTCCGACGACGCGGTCGGCGACACCTGTTGCTGCACAGCCGACTTGCCGTCCACCAGGTGCCTCACGCCGCTCTCTTGCTCGCGCTTGATCTCGAGTGCGATGTCGATGAGTTGGTCTTCTTGGCCGCCGATGAGTTTGCGTTGACCGGCGCGGTGTAGTAGCTGGTGGGCGGGCACGCCGTAGCGCTCGGACTGGCGGATGGCGTGCTTGAGGAAGCTCGAGTACACCCCGGAGTA
>NZ_LZKH01000163.1:0-15142 GCF_001672745.1 Mycobacterium sp. E1386 | reverse complement strand
GCGCGCAGGTTCTCAACCGCCACATCGGCACCGAGGACCGGCGCCAGCACCGCGGCGAGCTGTGGGGCCAACTGCTCGGTCGATGTCACTTGCCAAACTTAAACAGCCGCTGCGCCACCCGGCGAATCTGGATCTCCTCCGCTCCCTCGGTGATCCGGTAGCGACGGTGATGGCGATAGATGTGCTCGAACGGCTCGTGCCGGCTGTAGCCGAGGCCACCGAAGATCTGCATGGCCCTGTCGGCGGCGTCGCAGACGAGTCGGTTGGCGCGGTAGTTGGCCATCGACACCTTGTCCGAGACCTCCATGTGGTGGTCGCGGTCCAGATGCCAGGCGGCATAGGCCACCAGCAGCCGCACCATCTGCGCTTCGGTCTGCAATTCGGCCAGCGGCCATTGCACGGCCTGGTTGACCGACAGCGGTTTGCCGAAAACGGTCCGGTTGCCGGCGTATTCGGCGGCGCGGTCGATGCAGTACTGGGCCGCGCCCAGGCTGCTGGCCGCCTGCCGAATCCTGTTCTCGTGCAGGAACGTCTGCGCGACCTCCAGACCGCGGTCGACCTCGCCGAGCACCGCATCGGCGGGCACCCGGACGTCGGTCAACTGGACTTCGCCGTGGTCGGTCGGCATGTTGAACGTCCACCAGTAGTAGGGGACGGTGAACCCGGGCGCATCGGTCGGCACCAGGAACGCCGTGATGCCCCGCGCCTGGCCCGGCTCACCGGAGGTGCGCGCGAACACCAGGTCGTGGGTCGCGCGGTGCACCCCGGTGTTGAACCGCTTGGCGCCGTTGATCACCCACCCGTCGCCGTCGGCCTGCGCGCGCGTCTCCAGCCACGTCGCGTCCGAGCCGTGCTGGGGCTCGGTCAGTCCGAACGCCATCGAACGTTCCCCGGTGATCAGCGCTTCGGACCAGAGCCGTCGCTGCTCGTCGGTGCCGAACCGCTCCATCATGATCACCTGCGGGAAGTTGCCGACGATCGAGGATTCGTTCTGCAGGTCGTTGTGCAGGCCGAGGCCCTTGTGCGCCAAGTGCTCCCGGATGACGGCCATGTCGACGTTGGTGCCGTCCCGGCCGCCCAGCGACGCCGGCAGCCCGTACCGCAGCCAGCCCGCCTTGTCGGCCCGCCTGCGCATCTCGGCGAGCAGATCCTCCCATTCGCGCGTCGGGATGCCGTCGTTGTCCCAGTCGGTGCGGGCGTGTTCGCGGCGCTTGTCGAAGTACTGGATGTGGTCGCGCTCCAGCGGTTTGATCTCCGTCTCGATGAACTCGTCCATTTGAGCGAGCAGGCCCGGAAGGTGTTCGGGGAGTGTGAAATCCACAGTTTTCTCCTTTGCAAGGGCTTACGCGCCGTAGAGGGTTTTCTTCCAGATCGTCGACAGGGTGGCGATGGCGTCGGAGTCGCTGATCTTGATGCCCAGGTTGGAGGGGCCGACGAAGACGGTGGTGAAGTTCTCGAATAGCAGGGCGATGGCCGCCGCGGTGTGTTGCGGGTCGAGCTCGGTTCCGTAGCCCTGCTCCTGGGCGCGGCGGACCGACGCGGCGACGATGTCCATGCCGAAGCGGCGGAATTCGTTCTGCACGGCCGCGAAGCGTCGCTGGGTGGCGGCCAGCTGGGCCACGGCGATCATGATGCCGATGTTCTGCTTGAACATGTTCCAGTACCCGGTGACCACCGAGGTGAAGAAGGCGTCGTCCTCCGCAGAGTCCGGTAACTCGAGGCTCAGCCCCGACGGTGTCACGACATCGTGCAGGAAGGACTCGGCGAGGGCGGCGAGCAGGTCTTCCTTGTCGGCGAAGTACCGGTAGAACACCGCGGGCGACTTGCCGGCCGCCGACGTGATGTCGGCCAGCGTGGTCCCGTGAAAGCCGCGCTCGGCGAACAGCTTCCGGGCGGCCAGCTCGATGGCCTGCCTGGTCTGGCGGCCCTTCGCGGTGCGCGCCTCCGGCGCGGGCATCAGGCCCGCATCCGGTCGCCGGCCCGCAGCAGGGCGCTCGGCAGGTCATGGCCGACAACGGATTTGGCGACGTCGGCCGCGGCGATGGCGGCCTGCAGGTCGACGTCGACGTCGATGCCGCTGTCACGCAGCAGGTAGACCAGGTCCTCGGTGGCGATGTTGCCGGTGGCACCCGGCGCGAACGGGCAGCCGCCCAGCCCGCCGACCGAGGAATCCAGCCGGGTCACCCCGGACCCGACCGCGGCGTAGGCGCTGGCCAGACCGGAGCCGCGGGTGTTGTGGAAATGCCCGCCCAGCGGCAGGTCGCCGATCATTGGACGCAGTTGTGCGATCAGCGAACTCACGCGCCCCGGGGTGGTGGTGCCGATCGTGTCGGCGATGGACAGGCGGTCGGCGCCGCGTTCGCGGGCGGCCGCGGCGATGTCGGGCACCCGCTCGGGCGGGGTGGGGCCCTCGAACGGCGAGTCCCACGCGGTGGCGATGACAACCTCGACGGTGACGTCTGCGCCGTGCGCGATCGCGACGATCTCGTCGATCGCCTCGGTGGCCTCGGCGCTGGTCCGCCCGACGTTCGCCTGACTGAACGTGTCGTCGGCGGCGACCACGTACTCGATCGAGCGCAGCCCCGCCGCAACGGCCCGCTTGGCTCCGTTCGGACTGGCCACCAGGGCGGAGAACTCGATGTCGGGGTAGTCGTGCAGGTGGGCGGCAAGCTCGGCGGCGTCGGCCATCGACGGCACCTTCGATGGCGAGACGAACGCCGTGGCCTCCACCTCGCGGACCCCGGTCGCGGCGACCGCGGCCAGCAGTTCGAGCTTGGCCGACAACGGAATCGGCGTCTCGATCTGCAGGCCGTCGCGCAGCGCCACCTCGCGGATGTGCACGTGCGTCATACCACCCCCTCGGCCCGTAACTCCTCGAGCTCCGCAGCGGTCTTGCCGAGCAGCCCGATGTAGACGTCGTCGTTGTGCTGTCCCGGGCGGGCGGGCCCGGCGTTGCGCACGCGGCCCGGCGATTCCGACAGCACCGGCACGATGCCCGGCCCCAGGACGTCCCGGCCGAGCCGTTCATCGAAATGTTCGACCAGCATGCCGCGGGCGCGCAGCTGCGGGTCGTTGACCACCTCCGCGACCGTGTTGATCGGGCCGGCGATCACCCCTGCGGCGCTGAGGGTTTCGATGATGTCGCCGGGCTGGCGTTCCGCGGCCCAGGCGCCGATGATCTCGTCGAGTTCATCCTGATTGCGGCCGCGCGCGCCGTGCGTGGCGAACCGGTCGTCGGCGGCCAGCTCCGGGCGCCCCATCGCCTTGCACAGCCGGGCGAAGACGGTGTCCTGGTTGGCGGCGATCACCACCCACGAGCCGTCGGCGCTGCGATAGATGTTGGAAGGCGCGATGCCCTCCAGCCGGGTGCCCGAAGGCCCGCGCACCACGCCGCTCAGGTCGTAGTCGGGGATGGTGGATTCCTGGACGGCCAAACAGGATTCGGTCAGCGCGACGTCCACCACCTGGCCGCGTCCGGTGATGCTGCGACGGTACAACGCCGCCATCGCCCCTTGCGCGCCGAACATGCCGGCCAGGGTGTCACCCAGCGAGAGTGCCAGCCTGGGCGGCGGGCCGCCCGGGAAACCGTTGAGATAGCGCAGCCCGCTGGCCGCCTCGGCCACCGAGGCATACCCCGCCTTGTGCGCGTCGGGGCCGGTCTGGCCGTAGCCGGACACCCGAACCAGGATGATGCCCGGGTTGCGGGCGCTCAGCACGTCGTAACCCAGGTCCCATTTCTCCAGCGTCCCCGGGCGGAAGTTCTCCACGATGATGTCGGACTTCTCGACGAGGTCGCAGAACAGTTCGCGGCCATGTGGCCGGCGCAGGTCGAGGGTGATCGCTCTCTTGTTGCGCGCGTGCACCGTCCAGAAGACGTGCTGCCCGTCGAGCTCGGCCTGGCCCCAGGTGCGCAACGGGTCCGGGGCGCCGGGGGGTTCCACCTTGATGACGTCGGCGCCCATGTCGCCGAGTAGCCGCCCGGCGAAGGGGCCCGCGATCAGAGTGCCCAGTTCGAGCACCCGGATGCCGTCCAGCGGCCCCGCCGCCGCGCTCATTCTTTGTCCGCGAAGTCGTGGCGGACCAGCCAGTCGGTGACGATGTCGACGGCAGCGCGCAGTTTGTCGCGCTGATCGAGGCCCGCGTAATAGTGTGTGGCGCCGGGGATTTCGTGCATCTCCTTGTCATGATGGCCGATCGCGTTGTAGAGCCGGCGGGTGTGGCTGGGCGTGCAGGCGTCGTCGGCGAGGTTGCCGATGACCAGCGCGGGGATTGCGATGTCGGCGCCGCAGGCCACCCCGTCGCCCCGGGCCTCGTCGTAACTCCATTGCGAGAGCCAGCCGCGCAACGTGGAGAAGCGCGCCAACCCGACCGGGCTCATGTTCACCACCTGAGGATCCCCCAGGTAACACGTTCCCGGGGTGCGTTCGTTGGGATCGACGGTCGGGTCCAGCCAACGCGGGTCGGCCATGGTGCCGTGCACGACGAAACAGAACTCCTCGTCCGGACGTCCGGCGGCCCGCAGTTCGGCGAGTTTGTCCTTGACCCACGCGGTGATGCGCCGGTTGCGTTCGATCTGCGCGTTGCGGTAGCGGGCCAGGAATTCCTGGGTGTAGGGCGGCTGGTTCGGGTTGTCCGGGTTGTACAGGTCCAACTCGGGATCGCGCTTGGTGGGGTCGGATTCGTCGAGGATCGACGCGTCGAGCCATTCGGTGAGCGTGCCGTGCCGGCTGATGTGCGCCGCCAACAGCATGATTCCGTCGGCGGCGGGCAGGTCCAGGGCGGTCAGGTCGGGGCCGTCGCCGGACGGGCTCGAGGTGATGGTGGGGTGCTGGGCCTGCTGCTGGTAGAACATCGACAACGAGCCGCCGCCGCTCCACCCGGCCAGCACCACCTTCTGGTAACCCAGCCGCTTCTTGGCGTCCTTGATGCACTCGCCGAGATCCTCGACCACCTTCTCCATCAGCAGCGCCGAGTCGGTGCCGCGGAACCTGCTGTTGCAGTAGATGACATGATGGCCGGCCCGGGCCAGCGCGTTGATCATCGGCAAATAGGCCCCGCCGCCGATCGGGTGCATGAAGACGAGCACGGTGTCCGACGGCTTGTCTATGGGCTTGAGCAGGTAGCTCTCCAGCACGGTGATCTCGGCCAGACCGCCGTACACGTCGCGGACGCCGGAATTGTTCTGGAAGGCAACGAGATAGGGGATGCGTTCGTATTCGTGGCGGGTCGTCATGCTCAGTGTTGTCCTAGGTCGTGCGCCAGCACCTCGGCCGACGGGGTCAGACGCCGGCGGGTGTCGACGGCGATCACTTGCCAATCGACGCGGGAGTACTCGTCGAACTTGCGGCGCGCCCGTTCCCGCGCCTTCTCCGGTGCACCGTGGTGGACGCCTTGCGGCGCATGGGAAATCAGGCCGGGCGGCATCGGAATGCCGTAGAGCGAGCCGCCGTGGAAGAAGGCGATCTCGTCGTAGTCGACATTGCGGTGATACCAGGGTGTGCGTTCGGTGCCGGAGACGCCTTCCGCGGGCTTCGGCAAGAAGTTCATCACGTAGACGCCGGTGGCCTGCATGAACAGGTGGACCGTCGGCGGCAGGTGAACGCTGTCGGAGGTGACCACGTTGTAGTCGGCGATGTTGAACGTGAACGGAAAGTTGTCGCCGCGCCAGCCTTCGATGTCGAGCGGATTGTGTTGGTAGAACAGCGTTGTGGGGCCACCATCATGGACGAGCCGGACCTCGTACTCGTCCCTGCCGTCGTCGTCGATGGGCGCCGGTTCGGGAATGGTGGCCTGCGACGGGTCGAACGGGAAGTGGCGGCCCAGCGGCCCGGGTGGCGGAACCCGGAACTCGTCGGTCGCCTCGATCATCAGCATCGTCGTCTCGCTGTCCGGCACCTGGCGCCAGGTGCAGGCCTTCGGGATGTAGACCCAGTCGCCGTCGCGGTAGCGCAGCGGCCCGAACTCCGTTTCGAGCAGGCCGGCACCCTGGTGGACGAAGCACAGCAGGTCCCCGTCGACATGGCGGGCGTAGAACGGCATCGGCTCGTGGCGGCGGCTCAACAGGATTCGGCAGTCGGCGTTGCTGAACATCAGCAGGGGAGCGCCGTTGGCGTCGGTGGCGTCGCTGGGCTTGAGCTCACCGGCCAGCACGTCGACGGGGCGCAGCGGGCCGACGGACCGGTAGGCGGTGGGGTCGTGGCGGCGGTAGAGGTTCGCCGTGCGGCCGGTGAATCCGCCCCGGCCCAGCTCGTCGTCCTTCAGCCCGTCCAGGTCGGCGTGCAGGCGGCGTGGCGTTTTCCCTTTTCGCAAGTGGACGAAGGATTCCATGGCTGACTCCCGGCTGCGGCGGCTAAAACTGAAAGTGACATTACTTTTTGTTCCGGGCCTGCACAAGGGCGGACCATGCCCGGCTACCGGGATTTGATATCGCCCGCGCTATCGAATCCTGCGAATGTCACACGACCGGGCGCGGCCGGTTCGGCCCATCGCGTCAGTCGCGGACGCGCACCACGACCTTGCCTTTGGCGGTGCGGTTCTCCAGGGACGCGACCGCGGCGGCGGCGTCGTCCAGGGGGTAGACCTCCGGGTCGGGGGGAGCCAGCCGACCCGAGGCAAGCAACTTCTCCAGTCCGGCCCACTGCTCGGCCAGCGCGTTCGGATGCGTCGCCGTCCAGGCGCCCCAGCCCACGCCGACCACGTCAATGTTGTTGAGCAGCAACCGATTCACCTTGACGGTGGGAATGTCGCCGCCGGTGAAGCCGACGACGAGCAGCCGTCCGCCCGGGGCGAGCGAGCGGAGCGAGTCGGTGAACCGGTCGCCGCCGACCGGGTCGAGCACGACGTCGACGCCGCGGCCGCCGGTGAGCTCCTTGACCGCGTCCTTGAACCCGTCGGCGAGCACCACGTCGGTGGCCCCGGCGGCGGTCGCGACGTCCGCCTTCTGTTCGGTGCTGACGACCGCGATGGTGCGCGACGCCCCGAGCAGCGATGCCAGCCGCAGCGTCGATGTTCCGATGCCGCCGGCCGCGCCGTGCACCAGCACCGTCTCGCCCTGGGCCAGCCGGCCGCGCACGGTCAGGGCGAAGTACACCGTGAGGTCGTTGAACAGCAGGCCGGCGCCCGCCTCGAAACCGACATTGTCGGGGAGCTTGAACACCCGGTCGGGTTGCAGGATCGCGACCTCGGCCATGCCGCCGGACAGCATCGTCAGGCCGACGACTCGGTCGCCGGGCCGCACGTGTGCGCCGTCCGGCGCCGAACGCACCACCCCCGCGATCTCGGCTCCCAGCACGAACGGCGGCTCGGGGCGGTACTGGTACAGGCCCCGGGTCAGTAGGGCGTCGGGGAAGGCGGCACCGGCGGCGTACACATCCACGACCACGCCGTCACCCGAGGGTTCGTCGATCTCCGCCACCTCGATCGCGTCCGGACCGTCCAGCCGAATCACCCGTGCAGCTCGCATGGTCGGTCAGCCTACTGCCGGCTCAGAATCCCCCGGCGACCCGCACCACCGCCCGCCCGGTGAACTTGCCGGCGCGCACCCGATCCAGCACATCGACCACATCCCTGATGTCGACGTCGCTGGTGAGTGCGTCGACATGACGCGGGCGCAACGAATCGCCCAGCAGCGCCCACAGTTTGCGGCGCGGGCCGATCGGCATCTGCACCGAATCCATCCCGAGCAGCGCGATGCCGCGCAGGATGAACGGCATCACCGTGGTCTTCAATCCCGGGCCACCGGTGAGGCCGCTGCAGGCCACCGCACCGCCGTAGTCGACGGCGCTGAGCACGTCGGCCAGGGTCGCGCCGCCGACGCAGTCGACCGCGGCCGCCCAGCGCGCCTTGGCCAGCGGCCGCGGTTTGGCGTCGGGGTCTTCCGGCAGCCGCCCGATAACCTCCGCGGCGCCAAGCTCTTTCAGCAGCCCGGCCGCCTCCTCCTTGCCGGTCGAGGCGACCACCCGATAGCCCTTGGCGGCCAGCAGGTCCACGCTGACCGAGCCGACACCACCGGAGGCGCCGGTGACGACCACCGACCCGGCGCCGGGTTCGATGCCCCAGTCGATCAACGCCTGCACGCTCATCGCGGCGGTGAAGCCGGCGGTGCCGATCGCGGCGCCCTCGTGCGGGCTCAACGAGCCGAGTGCGACGACCTGGTCGCCCGGCAGCCGCGCGTATTCGGCGTAGCCGCCGTGGTGGCCGGTGCCGATCTGGTATCCGTGGGCCAGCACCTTCTCGCCCACGGTGAAGTCGGGTGATTGCGACTCGACGACCTCACCGGTCAGGTCGATGCCCGGCACCACGGGGTAGCCGCGCACCACGCCGCCGCCGGGGGTCAGCGCCAGCGCGTCCTTGTAGTTGACGCTCGAATAGAGCACCCGGATCGTCACCTCACCGGGCGGCAGGTCGGAGGGGCTCAAGGTCTCGACCGACGCGGTTATCCGGTCACCATCTTCGCGAGCGACGAGCGCTTGAAACGTGTCCATCCCCCGACGCTAACCTCACGGTATGGATTCCTTTCCACTCGGTCGCTTTTCGGTCTCCCGGGTGGGCTTCGGCGCCATGCAGTTGCCGGGCCCGAACGCGTTCGGTCCGCCCCGCGACCGCGGTGAGGCGCTGGCCGTGCTGCGGCGGGCGGTCGAACTCGGCGTCGACCACATCGACACCGCCCAGTTCTACGGTCCCGACGTGGCCAACGAACTCATCCGCGAGGCGCTGCATCCCTATCCGGAGAACCTGGCGCTGGTGAGCAAGGTGGGCGGGCGTCGCGACGGCAGCGGCGGCTGGCTGCCGGTCGATGCGCCGGCGGACTTGCGCCGCGACATCGAGACGAACCTGCGGGCCCTCGGTGTCGAGCAGCTGGCCGTGGTCAACCTGCGCGTGTTCGAAAGCGACGGGCCGGATCAGCTGTTCGACGACCAGCTGTCGGTCATGATCGAAGCCCGTGACGAGGGGCTGATCGGCGGCATCGGGCTGAGCAATGTCAACCGCGAACACCTGCTGCATGCGTGCGAGCGCACCGAAATCGCCTGCGTGCAAAACGCGTTCAACCTGGTTCAGCGCGATTCGGCGCCGGTGCTGGCCGAGTGTGCGGCGCGCGGGATCGCGTTCGTTCCGTTTTTCCCCCTGGGGGCCGCCTTCATGCGACCCAACCCGGTGCTCACTCACCAACTCGTGGTCGACGCCGCCGAGCGGCTGGGGCGTACGCCGGCGCAGGTCGCGTTGGCGTGGACGCTGAGCCTGGCGCCCAACGTGCTGCTGATCCCGGGGACGTCGTCGGTGCGACACCTCGAGGAGAACCTGGACGCCGCGTCCATCGAACTCGACGGCGACGTGCGCGAGCGGCTGAACGCGGTCGGCGCCTAAGTTTCGCCGAACGTGCACTCAGGGTGAAGAAATCGCCGAATTCCCGCCATGGTTGCACGTTCGGCGCGGACCGGGGGCTATTTGAGCTCGGCCGACGACAGGCCAAGCAGGCGGCGGGCGACCACCAGCTGCTGGATCTGCTGGGTGCCCTCGAAGATGTCCAGGATCTTGGAGTCGCGCGCCCACTTCTCCAGCATTGATTGCTCGGAATAGCCCGCGGTGCCAGCCAATTCAACCGTTTTGAGGGTGACGTCGCTGGCCATGCGGCCGGCCTTGGCCTTACTCATCGACGCCTCTTTGGAGTTGGGGATCTTGTTGTCGGCCTGCCACGCCGCACGTAGCGCCAGCAGGTAGGCGGCCTCCCAGTCGGCCTCCATCCGCAGGAACTCGGCCGCCGCGGCGCTCTGGGCGTGTGACGGTTTGTCGTAGGAGATCTCCACCCCGGCCTCGGTGAGGATCTTGCGGATTTCCTCCAGGGCGGCGCGCCCGACGCCGATGGCCATGGCGGCCACAATCGGCCGGGTGTTGTCGAACGTCTCCATCACGCCGGAAAAGCCTTTGCCGACTTCGATTTCCGGGTTCCCCAGCAGATTCTCCTTGGGGATGCGGACGTTGTCGAACCGGATCGCCGCGGTGTCGGAGCCTTTGATGCCGAGCTTGCGTTCGAGCCGTTCGACCGTGACGCCGGGGTGCTCGCGCGGGACGATGAACGACTTGATCGCCGCGCGCCCCTGCGACTTGTCCAGCGTGGCCCACACCACGATGTGGGTGGCGCGCGAACCGGCGGTGACATAGATCTTTTCGCCGTTGATCACGTACTCGTCGCCGTCCAGCTTGGCGGTGGTCGATACCGCCGCCGAGTCAGAGCCGAAGCCCGGTTCGGTGATGGCCATCGCCGCCCACACCTTGCCCAGGCGTTCCAGCTGTTCTTCGGTGGCGACGGCGGAGATGGCCGCGTTGCCCAAGCCCTGATAGGGGACCGACAACATCATCGCGACGTCGCCCCAGCAAGCCTCCAAGGTCTGCAGCAGGGCGGCCATGTTGGCGCCGTTGTGGTTCTGGTCCCTGTCTTGGTTTTCATCGCCCAGGTTGTCGGCCCCGGCGAATTCGATCGATTCCGAGGCGCCGGCGAACAGGTTGTACAGCGTGTCGAGTTCGACCGGGTAGGCGTGCTCCTTGAGGTCGTACTTGCGCGCGATCGGCCGCATCAGCTCCGCCGCGCCCTGATGGGTCTTCACGACGACCGCTTGCAGCTTGCGGGGCAGTTCCAGATTGATTGCCATGGTTGAACTTTCAGCTCGTGTTAGATGACTACGACGCCCTCGGCGACGCCGATGGCCCGCAGGTCGCGATACCAACGCTCGACCGGGTGTTCTTTGGTGAAGCCGTGGCCGCCGAGCAACTGCACGCCGTCCAGGCCTATCTGCATGCCCTTGTCGGCGCCCAGCCGCTTGGCCAGCGCCGCCTCGCGAATGAAGGGCAGGCCCTGTTCGGCCCGCGCCGCGCCGCGCCAGGTGATCAGTCGCAGCCCGTCCAGCTCGATCG
Source organism: Mycobacterium sp. E1386 (assembly GCF_001672745.1). Classification (NCBI taxonomy): domain Bacteria; kingdom Bacillati; phylum Actinomycetota; class Actinomycetes; order Mycobacteriales; family Mycobacteriaceae; genus Mycobacterium; species Mycobacterium sp. E1386. The sequence goes on along the minus strand of NZ_LZKH01000163.1, from coordinate 4,234 downwards.
CGATGTTGGCGCACATGAACGCCACGGCCTGACGATGCGCGATCGGCTCGCCGAAGGCCTCGCGCTCCTTCACGTAGGGCACGACGTAGTCGAGCACCGCGTGGGAGGTGCCCACCGCCAGCGCCGCCCAGCCCAGCCGGGACAGCGCGATGGCCTCCGAGTAGTCGTCATCGGTTGCCTCGTCCTCGCCCAGCCGCGCGCTCAGCGGGACGGTCACGCCGGACAGCTCGACGTGGCCCAGGGCCGCCGCTCGGATGCCCATGCTCGGATCCGCCTTGACGGTAAGGCCTTTCGTCGACGACTCGACGATGAACAGCGCGAGCCGCCCCTCCAGCTGCGCTCCGACGACGAACAACTCAGCGTCGGCCGCCGCCGGGACCAACGACTTCACGCCATCGAGGCGATAGCCGCTCGGCGTCCGCACCGCGGTGGTCTTCAGGCGGGTGGGGTCGAAGAGTGGTTGCGGCTCGGCGATCGCGACGCAGGCCTGGGGGACGTTCTCGCCGGCGAACTCGTGCAGATAGGTGGCCTGCTGGTCCGCGCTGCCCCAGTGGGTCAGCGCGGCGGCCACGCCCCCGGGGGCCAGGATCGGCAACGCGAGACCCATGTCGCCGTAGGCGAGCGCCTCGGCCACCAGCACGTTGGTCACGCTGGAGCGGTGCGCGGCGATGCCGTCGAAGTCCTCGGGGATGTTGATCGCGGTGATGCCCAACTCCGCTGCCTTGGCGATCAGGTCCGGTGGGTAGGTCGCCGCCTCGTCGGCGTCGTGCGCCGCGGGCCGCAGTACCTCCTCGGCGAATTCGCTGAGCGTCTCGACGATCATCTTCTGGTCGTCGTCGGGGGTCAGGTCGAAGTAGTCCTTGCCGCTCGACTTCAGCCGGGTCGGTCCGCCGCGCAGGTTCTGCAGCCGCTTGAACTCGCGGGACGCGGCGGCGGCGGTGGAGAAGACAGTCTTCGTGCCGTACTGCAGCCCCCGGTTGACCGGATCGCGCAGCCGGTACTTGTCCAGGAATTCCTGGCCCATCAGCGGGGTGAGCAGCGCGATGGCGATGTCGACGCCGGTGCGCTTGTGGGGTTGCAGCCCGATCCCGCTCTGCTGGTCTTTGCGTTTGCGACGCGAGCGGGCGGATTTCGAACTCTGTGTTGAACCGGAACCAGTGTCGGTCATGTCGGCAGCCTGTAGTAGTCGGGGCAGTGCGAATAAGCCTATCTTACTCCGGAGTAAGATAACAGAGAACAGTTGTTAACTAATTCACAGACCGCCGGCATCGAGAGCGCGAAGTACGAGTTCGTGCAGCGGCCCGTTGGTTGCCACCGCGCTGCCGCGGTGCGGCCCCGCGACGCCGTCCAGGCCGGTGAGCGTCCCGCCCGCCTCGCGCACCAGGATGTCGAGGGCCGCGAGGTCCCAGACGGACACCTCCGGTTCGGTGGCGATGTCGATCGCCCCCTCGGCCACCAGGCAATAGGAGAGGAAATCGCCGAAGGCGCGCACCCGCCACACGGCGTCGGTCAGCGAGATGAAGCGTTCCCGTAGGCCACGTTGCGCCCAACCGGACAGGCTGGAGAACGACAGGCTGGCCGAATCCAATTGTGTGACAGACGAAACCGAGAGCCGGCGGGGCGGCGCGCCGTTGACCGCGACGAAGGCGCCCTCGCCGTCCGCCGCCCACCACCGGCGCTGCAGGGCGGGGGCGCTGACGACGCCGACCGTGGGCACACCATCTTCGAGCAGTGCGATGAGACTGGCCCAGACCGGCACGCCGCGCACGAAGTTCTTGGTGCCGTCGATGGGGTCGATGATCCACTGGCGCCCGGTGAAAGTGGTCGTTCCGCCGAACTCCTCGCCGACGATGCTGTCGTGCGGCCGCTCGCGGCCCAGCGTCTCCCGCAGCTCGGTCTCCACCGCGCGGTCGGCGTCGGTGACCGGGGTCAGGTCCGGCTTGGTGTCAACGCGCAGGTCGAGGGCCCCGAACCGCGCCGACGTCAGCGTGTCGGCGCGGTCGGCCAGCGTCAGCGCCAACGTCAGATCGTCCCGGCTCATGACGCAGTCCTATCACGGCCCTACCATGGCGGCGTGTGGGAATTCGGCGTGCTGTTCCTGTTGGTGGCCGTCTTGGCGGTCGCTCTAGCCCAGCGGTTCCTGCCGCGCGGCCCCCGCGGCGATGTGCTGAACGGTACGTTGCTGGTCACCGGTGTGAGTCCACGCCCGGACGCCACCGGTGAACAGTTCGTCACCATATCCGGCGTGATCAACGGGCCCACCGTCAGCGAACACGCCGTGTATCAGCGCATGGCCGTCGACGTCGAGCAGTGGCCCACCATGGGCCAGTTGTTTCCGGTGGTGTACCCGCCGAAGAATCCGGACAACTGGCGGTTCGCACCGTCCGAGCCGCCCCCGGTATAGCTCCGTACGACGGGCGGGCGCGCCATCACCGCAAGTGGCGCTCGCCTGTCACCGGCGATTGTTGAAGTTGTCGACGATGCCCTGTAGCGCCTCGGGGTGTCGCAAGAACGGCGTGATGATGTCCACCGGCAGCGGGAAGACGACGGTCGAATTCTGGTCTGCCCCCAGTTCCAACAGCGTTTGCAGGTAACGCAATTGCAGCGAGGCGGGGCTCTTCGAGAGCGTCTCCGCCGCTTCACGTAGCTCTTCGGAGGCCTGCAGTTCCCCGCGGGCGTTGATGACTTTCGCGCGGCGTTCCCGTTCGGCCTCCGCCTCGCGGGCCATCGCCCGCTGCATCGACTCGGGAATCTCGACGTCTTTGATCTCCACGACGCGGACTTGCACTCCCCAAGGTTCGGTCTGCTTTTCGATGATCGTGCGCAGGTCGCTGTTGAGGTCCTCCCGGTGTGCCAGCAGGGTGTCCAAGTCCGCCCGGCCGAGCAGCGAACGCAGCGTGGTCTGGGCGATCTGGGAGGTCGCCACCGCGTAGTTCTCCACCGCCAGAATCGCTTTCAGCGGCTCCATCACCTGGAACATGACGACGGCGTTGACCCGGGCCGGCACGTTGTCGCGGGTGATCACCTCCTGCGGCGGAATGGTGAGCGTCACCAACCGCTGGTCGACGCGGATCATCTTGTCCAGGAAGGGGATGAGGACACGAAGCCCGGGACCGTAGAGCGGGCGCACATGCCCCATCCGGAAGACGATTCCGCGTTCGTATTCGCGCAGCACGGCCAGCGACCACCTCGCGAGCACGGCAAGCGTGACAATCCCAGCGACGACGACGATCACAACGGTGGTCATGTTGCCTTGCCCTCCTTGCTTTCCCAGCCGCCCCAGCGAGTGGAATACCTGTCGATCGCCGCGGCCGCCTGGTCTTCGAGCGCGGTGCGGTGGGGAAGGTGCTCCGGCGCATTGGACGGGGTGTTCCACAGGTGGCGGACCAGCGGCAGGCCGAGCAGTGCGACAACCCCGATGGTGCCCGTCAATACCAACACGTCGGCGCCCGAGTGATTGGCGACCAACATGGCCAGCGGCAACACGATTCCGAAGGCGGCCACGCAGCAGGCGATCCCGCGGTGGAACCGCCCAGCGTCCGAGTGCGGCCAAGGGTCCACCTCGCGGCTGATCTCCCGGCCGTGATCGGACGTCGTACAGCTGGACTTGACGGGACAGCTGTTACACACCACCGTTTGGGCGCGATATCGCATGACCCGGTGCCGCGGATCGAACGAAGTCGGCCACAACCAGTGGTCCTGCGGGCACACCCAGGCGTCATGATCGGGCCGGTAGGTGAATTGGCCTGTGCGCCAACGGGCCGCGCGCGCCGACGCCCGCCGGGCCATCGAGTCGAAACTCCAGCCGACGGCCAGCAGGGCAAGGGAATAGCCGGCGATCAGCCAAACGGAGGCGGCCGGTTGAGTCACCGCTCAGTCCTTCGCCGACACCGCGGCACTGGTGTCCGGCTCGGTCGGGGCTTCGACGTACAACGGATGTTCGGGCAACTCCTGAACCGTCGAGCCCGTCCGGAAATGCCGCAGCGCGGTCCAGGCGATCCAGACGAACGGCAGCACGCCGCCGACGATCAGGATGAGGTCGCCGGGCAGCCGGAGCCATTCCAGGACGGCGTTGCCGGGCCTGGTGATGTAGCCCAGGGAGCGCGCCTCGAAGTAGCCGTCGTTGACCGAGTGGTAGAGCTGCAGGACGCCGAGCGGCAGCAGGGTCACGAACACCATCCAGGCGAGGCCGATGTTCATGCACCAGAACGAGGTTCGCGCCAACTTCTCCGGC